>JASLFZ010000010.1 GCA_030150485.1 Candidatus Saccharimonadales bacterium
GCATGGGGACTGGTAGATGTGGTAGGCCTGTTCGATGTGGGTGTCCCACAGGAACGCCACCACCAGGAAAATCAGCAGGACGGCAACGCCAATCAGTTTGCCGTCACCCGGCAGAGCCAGTAACGCGACACCCACCACGGCAATGATTACGCCAATGATGAGGCCGGGCCAGATACGGCCGCTATGCCCAAGTCCGGTCTCGGTCACGAGTGCCCAGATCGGGTAGATGACAATACCGGCCAATGAGGCCAGCCCGATCAGGATTGCAACGGCTTTAATCACAGCTGGCTCCTCTCGGGAGTGTCAAAGGGCGGTGGGTGTAACTGAGGCAACAAACTATCATGTTTCAGATATAAAGTCAATGTAACGCTGGCTTCAATGCACACGTCAAAACCTTGCGTTTACGCCGTAGAATCGGTAAAATTTTGATAACCAGTGCGCTCGAGCACTTTATGTTTTGCGCAGGTTTAAGCATAAGGATAAATTACCAACCACCATGGCCCGTGAATATTCCCTCGAAAACACCCGCAACGTAGGTATCATCGCCCACATCGACGCCGGTAAGACGACGACGACCGAAGGCATCCTGTACCGTACCGGTAAGACCCACAAGATCGGTGAGGTCCACCAGGGCGAAGCCACCATGGACTGGATGGAGCAAGAGCGCGAGCGCGGCATTACGATTACTTCGGCCGCCACGACCTGTTTCTGGAATGATACGCGCATTAACATCATTGATACGCCCGGCCACATCGATTTTACCGTTGAGGTTGAGCGGTCTTTGCGCGTGCTCGATGGCGCCGTTACCGTGTTCGACGGCAAGATGGGCGTTGAGCCCCAGAGTGAAACCGTCTGGCGTCAGGCCGATAAGTACGGCGTGCCGCGCATCTGCTTTATCAACAAGATCAACCAAACCGGCGGTGATTTTTATAAGAGCCTCGAAAGTATTCACGAGCGTTTGAGCAAGCGAGCCTATGCAATTCACCTTCCGATTGGCTTTGAGCAGAGTATTAACGGCATTATTGATCTGGTCGAGATGAAGGCCTACAGCTATAAGGATTACACCGACCACGAGCTGGTGGAGGTGGAAATTCCGGCCGACATGCAGGAAAAGGCTGAGCGCTATCGCCAGCATTTGGTTGAGGCCGCGGTTGAGGCCGATGACGCCCTACTCGAAAAGTACCTGGAAGGCACCGAACTAACCATCGATGAGATCAAGGGCGCTATTCGTAAAAGCGTCTTGACTGGGCAATTCTATGCGGTTTCCGGCGGCGATGGCCGTGGTGTGATCGTCGAAAAGCTGCTGGATGCGGTGGTGGACTACCTGCCGAGCCCGCTCGATGTGCCGCCCATGTTTGGCACCGACCCCAAAACGGCCGAGCAGATTGAGCGCAAAGCCAGCGACGAGGAGCCCTTTTCGGCTTTGGCCTTTAAGATTGCTACCGATCCCTTTGTTGGTAAGCTGGCATTCTTCCGGGTGTACTCCGGCACGCTGGAGTCCGGTTCTTATATTCTGAACTCGAGCACGGGGCAGAAGGAGCGTATCGGACGCATTCTGCGGATGCACGCAAACACGCGTGAGGAGGTGCAAAAAGTGTACGCCGGCGAGATTGCGGCGGCGGTGGGCCTCAAGGGCACCACGACCGGTAATACGCTCAGTGATGTGGCGCATCCAATTATTCTCGAATCCATTACCTTCCCTGAGCCGGTGATCCAGATCGCGATTGAGCCGAAAACTAAGGCCGACCAAGAAAAAATGGGCTTAGCCTTGCAGCGCCTCGCCGAAGAGGATCCGACCTTCCGCATTTCCAGCAACCACGAGACCGGCCAGACCCTGATTGCGGGTATGGGCGAGCTGCACTTAGATATTATTGTCGACCGCATGAAGCGCGAGTTTAAGGTGGAGGCCAACGTTGGCCGCCCGCAGGTGGCGTACCGCGAGACCATTAAGAAGACCGCCAGCGGCCAGGGTAAGTTTGTGCGCCAGTCTGGGGGTCGCGGTCAGTACGGTGACGTTTGGATCGAGCTGAGCCCGCAAGAGCCCGGCACGCCCTATGAGTTCGAAAACGCCATCGTGGGTGGTGCGATCCCGCGCGAGTACATTAAGCCGGTTGATGAGGGTATTAAGGAGGCTATGCAGAATGGCGTGGTGGCCGGTTACCCGGTGGTAGATATTAAGGCGAAGCTGTATGACGGTTCGTACCACGACGTCGACTCCAGCGAGATGGCCTTTAAGATCGCCGGCTCGATGGCCTTTCAATCGGTCGCCAAAAAGGCCGAGCCGATTATTCTGGAGCCGATTATGAAGATTGAGGTGGTGGTGCCGGAGGAGTACATGGGTGATATTATCGGCGACATCAACAGTAAGCGCGGCCGCATTGAGCAGATGACCGACCGGGGTAGTGCCAAGGTAGTGGACGCGTTCGTGCCACTTTCGGAGATGTTTGGCTATACCACGACGCTGCGCTCGATGACGCAGGGCCGCGGCTCAAACTCGATGGAGTTTGATCATTACGCCGAGGTTCCGCCAAACGTAGCTCAAGAGATTATTGGCAAGCAGGCCGTTAACGCCTAAGCCAGTCGCAAACAGAAAGAAGACCGCGAAAGCGGTCTTCTTTGTCTCTCGTTACACTTATGCTTATATAGTGGTAGATTAAACTCATAAATGGGAAATCAGGTATGGCTACCGCAGAAACGGTAAATCCAGCGGAAGAGTCCGAGGAATCAGGCACTAAATATGATGAGCTTTTGGCTCAGGCACGCGAAGAGCGAGGCGACCCCCTCCTGGATAGTTCTTTAAAGGATCTTGACCGAGCAGATCGAGATGGATACCGAACAGGTGGCGACCAGGGACGTAGCGATGACGTAGTACGGGACAAATCTCGAGCGTATGGCGCCAAGCCACACGTTGAGGTAGGGCTCCGAAACGAGGAGCGGGCAGTGCAGAACCAAGTGCAGGGTGAAGATAGTCCTTACGGCGCACACTACTTAGCTGATGCACGAAGTAGGCAAGAAGATGCGACTGGTAATTTTTACCGGGCCCGGGAGGCTGCGGCGGCAGCTGGTAAGGCTTACGATAAGCACCAGGCTCATCACCGACGAGGCGGGATCAGTCGTCGGGCGCTACGACTATGGTGCGTGGGGCAAGGTGACCGCGCACAGCGGCAGTGCCACAACCAATCTTCAATTCGATGGTCAGTACACGGACGCCGAGACAGGCTTCCAATACCTGAGAGCCCGTTACTACGACCCATCTACAGGGCAGTTTTTGACGACAGATCCCGCTGCCGCACTTACACATAGTCGGTACGGGTTCAGTGAAAATGATCCGACCGATTTGTACGACCCCTCTGGGCAATTCTCATTCGGCAATCTATATAGTACTTTTCTCAAAGTCGCCGCCGTGCTACCATATGGACTGTATTTTGGTGCTTATCATGTCGCAAAGGCGGTGAATAATTTTGGATGCTCTAGCTGGTTTGGGTTTGCCCAGCCAGTGACTTGCGCTGTGGCTCATGGCGTGGTTGCTGCGTCGCCCTTGCCGATATTCGAGGCCGCTGGCTTGGCGGGAGATGTATTCATCGACTACGTGAAGGGCGAGTCACCCTGCGACGAGGGAGTCGTAGCGCCGATCAATCCACTGCACAGTGCTACCTGGCTACCAGGATGGCTTAGAGCTGGCCCGAGCTGGTATCTACCCGGCGTCCACTCTAACGGGTACGTAGACTTCGAGTGGTGAAGCACTCGTTTGGCGATTATGTATATGTCATAGTCTTTTACGCGACGTTCGTCGCTGTTGGTCTCACAATGGTCGCGCTCGGCACCCGTCGCACCTACCGGTTTCTCCGCTTACACGGGTGGCCGATAGTGCCGGTATGGATCACTGTCGTGCTTGTAGGCTGGCTGATATTTATTGGCGGATGGCTAATAATGCTGGTCTATCTTCTGCTCCTCGGGGCGAAGAACGTGATGCGGCGACTCGTGTCAACTAAGTGACAGGATCATCGACCGCATGTAACTCCTGCGGCGCAAGAGCGGTCCAAGGTGGGGGCGGCGATGCGCTGGAGGTTGAAGGACTCGGTCGGCAGTACGCCGCGAGACTTGGTGCTTACCATGTCGTTCGGAGTGCTGTCAGTATTAGCGAGTTAGGCTGCGGCAGTTGAGGTCGAGATTGACCCCGTTGCCACCGCTCATCGAGATCCTCTACCTGCTCTACGCGCCTCACTACGACGAGAAACCCCCGGCGTGTCGGCGCAATGCATCAAGGGCAGCCGGACATAGGGCTCGAGAAGATGACCGACCGACTGTTCGGCGATGTGAAGATCATCTTGCGTCGTCAAGCCGCAACGATACCGGTAGCTCGCACAATGCCGCTTGTACGATTCCCAGAAACGCTTGCCTCGGCCCCATGACGGGCTTATGATGGAGGTGTAAGGGAGTCGGTTTTATGGACAGGAAGCAATTCGAGGTCGTCCTCATCCCGCAGGCCACGGGCGGGTTTGTCGTATCGGTGCCTGAACTGCCGAGCGTCGTCACCGAAGGCGCTACCGCCGCCGAAGCTCTAGCGATGGCCAAGGATGCGATCGAGGGCTATCTTGCGACCATGCGTGATCATGGGTGGAAGCTGCCGTCTGTGCGACGCGAGCAGGTCGCCGTAAGCGGGTGAGCGACAAGCTCCCTTCGGTCAGGCCACATCAGCTGATACGGGCGCTCGAGCGAGCCGGGTGGGAGCGTGACCGTATCCGTGGCAGCCATCACTATCTGGTTCACCGCAAGCGTCGAGAAGCGATCCCGGTGCCTGTGCACAACCGCGACGTCAAACCGGGCCTACTACTCGCCATCATCAAAGCGGCGGGGCTCAGTCGTGAGGAGTTCCGTCGGCTTCTCTAGAGGCCCCCAATACAGGTTGTGCGACGCGGCGTGGATGATCCTGGGCGGAGCCCGATGGCTCGCGGGTGTTGAGTCGCTACGCTCGGACGATGACCGTGCAAGGCCCCCCAATAGTTGTTCGGGAAGCAGATCCTGCTGACGCTCCGAATCTCGCTGCAATAAAGCGGTCCATGGAGGACCAAACTTATTCGGGCTACGGCTCAGCGGAGGAGCACGAGCGTGGGCTCGCCGAGTTCTGTTCGACGAGCTATCTCGCTAGCTTGATCGAAGATGAGGGAGAAGGGAGTGCAGACGCGCGGCCCGTGGGAGGAGGAGGTCGGAGACGGCAGGAACATCGCCATAGGTCCAGAACATGCCCCCAGATCTTCTCCTCCTCAGATCGCCACCCGATGCTGGCAACGGCCAGGATTCGCAGTGGTACCGTGGTCCTATGGCCCAAAACCGAGGATGTTGACGATTATGGTGAACAATGTGTAGAATCGAGACGTCCTGTAGCACACTTGACTTCTGCTCTACGTTGGGTTCTCGGGAAGTCAGAACGCGTGATCCACGAAAGAGAACGCAGACAGGCAGACCTCACCCCATAGAGCAGAGGCGACGCAGCTTGACTGCGCCGTAGCGGACTCCCGGCCATCGCGCGTGTTCGTGACGCCGGGAGTCCGCACTCATATGCGACCGGCGAAGTTTACGGAACCTAACGGTCAGATAATCACGCCGGATTCCGAGTTGCGGAACTCGAAGGTCGACTTGACGAAGCCTTCGTGGGCTGCTGAACAGGCCCGGCTCCCGAAGATTCGGAAGCCCCATCCTGCTTGATCGCCGCCTTCTGGCGATCGAGGCACACCGAACCAATGGTCCCGCAAGGGCGTACCCCTGCGGGACCATCTGCTTACGGCCCCTCGAGATCCAGGCGGACCGTCTGGCTAGATACGGGCTAATCCAGAGGGTCTGCGACTCAGCCTGTCTCACGGATGGCCTTGCCTGCTCGCCGCCGAACCTGCCGACCGACCGGCTCCAGCAGGAGCTCAAGCAGGCGATCCAGGTTGGATGCCGGGTTCGCAGCTTGTTCCGATCTCCCCGGAGGGCGGGATTCGAACTCTTCTAGACGGCGACACATCCTCTGGCGTACAATTCCACTAGTTAAGTGAGGAATCTGCCGTGCCCAGCAAGGACGACATCACGGCCATGCTGATCAACCCGATCTACGCAGTCTCAATCAGCCCCGATCTTGTAGGCCAGCACGAGACGATCATCCCGAGGGAGCAGTGGATCGAGGCCAATCAGCGCCTCATCAACGAGCTCGGTACCGAGGAGTGGCTCAAGCGGCTCCTCGCGGTCCTCGAAGGGAGCTACCCGAAGAATCCAGAAGACCCACCGGTCGCTGACGGCTATCGCCTATCCGAGTAACCCTCCACCGGCACGAGGAAGGGCCGGATCGCAGATCTTCAGGCGTCTGATTCCGGCCTGCGCCTCCGCTGTTCGGCTAGTGCGCTGCGCAAAGCTTCGACCCGGGCTTTACGGTTTCGTGTTCCTCCTGTCGCTTCCACCAGATGTATGTTACGTAGTTTGGCTGGCAGATAAAAAGTCAGTGACCTTCGCGACCATAGTGTCATCGATGTTGGATTCGCTTTTTAGCACCGTAAGGATATCCGACATTTTGAGGATTGAGTGCAGCGTGTAGCCCTTATCGGCCAGAAGCTTGCCCCCACCTTGCTCGCGGTCAAGGAGCACTGCGACATCTTTAACGATCAAGCCCTCTTCCTCAAATGGCTGAATGGTTTCGAACTTAGATGCACCATTGCTGATTAAATCATCGACAATAACAACCGTTTCTCCCTTGGTGTACTCACCCTCCATAGGAACCTTAATCCCGTAGGCCTTGGCTTCTTTACGCTTGTAAATCCAGGGCTCGTGGTTCAGGGACGAAATTGCGGCAACAATTGGCATAGCGGCATAGGGGACCGCAGCCATACGGTCGTACGTGAGGGGTTTGAGCAGCTCTTCGTAGGCGTCAGCAACCTGCTCCATGACCTCAGGGTAAGAGATTAAGGTGCGCAAACTGATATAGACCGGTGATAACGCCCCAGATTTGAGCGTAAACTCGCCGAACTTAATGGCGCCAATTTTATTAAGGCTAAGTATAAGGTCTTTGTGCTGCATAAAACTCCTTATCGGTATTCGTTAATGGTATCACGTGATTTTTGGGCTTCGCGCCGGGCGGCATCCGCAAAGTCTTCGCCCGAGGAGGCGAAAATAATAGCGCGTGCGGAGTTAATTATTAGCCCATCGCGGGCTTTAGTGAGCCCAGCCTTTACCGTAGTTTCAACATCGCCACCCTGGGCGCCCATGCCAGGTACGAGAAACCACATAGCATCGCCAACGAGCTGCCGAATCTCGGCTAATTCTTTCGGGTAGGTGGCGCCGACCACTAAAAGACAGTTGTTGTTATGGTTCCAAGATTGACTAATGGTCGTGGCCAGGTGATGGTAAAGTGGCTTGCCATTTACGGCTAGGTCTTGGAGCTCCCCGGCACCAGGGTTCGAGTTGCGGCACATTATGATAATGCCTTTATCGGCGCGATCAAGGAATGGCTGGAGCGCCTCGCCGCCAAGGTACGGGTGAACGGTAATTGCATCCGCCTGTAAATAATTAAAAGCAGAAGCGATGTAGCCGTCATTGGTATTTCCGATATCGCCCCGTTTAGCGTCGAGAATTATGGGTATGTGAGGGTAACGCTCGAGGATATAGGCGCAGGTTTTTTGCAGCTGGGCTATGCCATCGGCGCCACTTGCCTCGTAAAAAGCGCTGTTCGGCTTGTAGGCGCAAACCAGATCGGCGGTGGCGTCGACAATGGCCTTATTAAATTCAAACTGGGCATCTTTAAAATGCTTAAGGCGAGCCGGTAGCTTTTTAGCGTCGCTGTCTAAACCAACACACAGCAATGAGTTATTTTGACGAACGCTGGTGGCAAGCTTAGTTTTAAAATCCATTAGGCTTAGCTTACACTAAGGATAAGCATTCTATCTATGAATAAACCCGACGAAATATATATCTCAATAATTTGTTGCATGGGCTCTTTGGGCAGCCTAAGCATAGCGTCTTTAACCCAGGTCTGATAAGGTAGTTCCATATGGAGACGACCTCTTCCAGGCGGATGCATTTAATTAGCGGCAGCTACAGTGCTGCTTTGGCGGGGCAGGTGGCCAAGCATCTGGGCGTGCGGTTGGGTGAGGCGCGCCTGGAGCGGTTCGCCAATGGAGAGATTAATACGCGCTTAGATGAGTCGGTTCGCGAGGCCGACGTTTTTATTTTTCAGACCCACTCCCAGCCAATTAACGACGCCATCATGGAGCAGGCCATTTTGATTGATGCGGCCAAGCGGGCTTCGGCCAAGCGCATTACGGCGGTATGTCCGTTTTTCGGATACGCGCGGCAGGATCGCAAGTCGTCTGGGCGGGAGCCAATCACCGCTAAGCTGGTGGTGGACATTTTGGCGGCGGCCGGTGCCGATCGGATTGTCAGTGTCGATTTGCATTCGGGACAGATCCAAGGATTTTTCAATGGGCCGTTTGACCATCTTACGGCCATGCCGGTGCTGAAAGACTATCTGCAGGATCACTTTGGCGATGATCTGGTGATTGTGGCGCCGGACGCCGGACGGGTGAAGGTGGCGGAACACTACGTGCGCCAGCTCAATGCCGATCTGGCCATCGTGCATAAGCGCCGTTCAAGGCAGAAGGCGAATACGGTTGAGGCGCTGAACGTGGTGGGAGAGGTGAGGGGCCGCACCTGCGTGTTGATCGATGACATGATTGATACCGCCGGCACCATGTGTGCGGCGGCGGAGCTTTTGAAGAAAGATGGCGCTAAAACGGTTTACGCAATGGCGACGCATGCGATTCTATCTGATCCGGCGGCCGAGCGGCTGAAGAAATCGGTGATTGATCGCGTGGTGGTGAGCGATACGCTGCCCATCCCGCCAGAAAAGCTGATCGATAAGATTGAGGTGGTCTCGGTGGCGCCCATCATTGCCGAGGCGGTTTCTGCCATCTTTCATGGCCAGTCGGTGTCCAAGCTGTTTCATGGTGACAATCAGCTGTAGGGAGCCTTCTGCTGCCCTCCTGTTTTACCCTTTACAAGGCCTCAATTACTCCTTATACTAGGAAAGTCCAATGCGGGCATTAATTTTTATTGTCCAAAAAAATTATTAGTAAAAAACGTTCATGACAGATCGCTGACTCGAACTTCAGCCACCCTGAGTCCAGGGTTAACAATCTGCAATGAACGAGCATAAGGAGACCAAATGGCAGAATTTCAGCGAACTAAACCGCACATGAACGTGGGCACGATGGGCCACGTCGACCACGGTAAAACCACGCTGACCGCAGCCATCACGGCCGTTTTGGCTAAGAAGCTGCCCAGCGATATTAACCAGCCGATCGCGTACGATCAGATCGACAACGCTCCAGAAGAGCGCCAGCGTGGTATTACCATTGCGACCTCTCACCAGGAATACGAAAGTGAAAAGCGTCACTACGCCCACGTCGACATGCCGGGCCACGCCGACTACGTCAAGAACATGATCACCGGTGCCGCTCAGATTGATGGCGCCATTTTGGTGGTAAGCGCGGCCGATGGCCCGATGCCCCAGACCCGCGAGCACATCTTACTAGCCCGCCAGGTTGGCGTCCCGTATGTGCTGGTGTTTATGAACAAGATGGATATGGCCGACCCAGAGCTGGCCGAGCTGGTTGAGCTCGAGATCCGCGAGCTGCTAGCTGCTCAGGGCTACGACGAGAACGCTCCGATTATCCAGGGTTCGGCCCTGAAGGCGCTCGAAGGCGATGCGGCCTATGAAGACAAGATTATGGAGCTGGTTAAGGCTATGGATGACAACATCCCTGACCCGAAGCGTGAGGTTGATAAGCCCTTCCTGATGCCGATCGAGGACGTATTCTCGATTAAGGGCCGCGGTACGGTCGCAACCGGTCGTATTGAGCAGGGTAAGGTAAAAGTTGGAGACGAGATCGAGATTGTCGGTATCCACCCAAACAAGAAGACCACCGTTACCGGCGTCGAAATGTTCAAGAAGCTGCTGCCTGACGCTCAGGCTGGTGATAACGTTGGGGCGCTGCTCCGCGGTATTGAGCGCGATGACATCGAGCGCGGACAGGTGCTGGCCAAGCCAGGCTCCATTACTCCGCACACCGAGTTTGAGGCCGAAGTGTACGTCCTCAAAAAAGAGGAGGGTGGTCGTCACACGCCGTTCTTCAAAGGCTATAAGCCGCAGTTCTACATCCGTACCACCGATGTTACTGGCGAAGTCCAGTTTGAGGGCGAGATGGTCATGCCAGGTGACAACATCCAGATGAAGGTTAAGCTGATTGCTCCGATCGCCATGGATGAGGGCCTGCGCTTCGCCATTCGTGAGGGTGGCCGCACCGTTGGCGCCGGCGTAGTAACCAAGATTACCAAATAAGGCTAACCCCAAAGGATTTCGATGGCAAAGACCGACGACGCACCTAAACAACGTATCCGTATTCGACTGAAGGCCTACGATAACAAAGTTATCGATCAATCGGCCAAGCAAATTTTAGATACCGCTATTCGTACCGGCGCCAAGGTAGCCGGGCCGATTCCGCTGCCGACCGACCGCAACGTGCATACGGTGATTAAAAGCCCGCACGTGTTCAAGAAGGGTCGGGAGCAGTTCGAGATGCGGGTACACAAGCGCCTGATTGATATCACCGAGCCAACCCCTAAAACAGTGGACTCGCTGATGAATCTGAACCTCCCAGCGGGCGTTGATATTGAAATCAAAATGTAAATTAAGAGTGTACTTCTCTAAGAAGCCGCCGCAAGGCGGTTTTTTAGTGGCGTGGTGCCAAACGTCCAAAAAAATGTTGGCTCGATGGACGCTTTTTTAGAAAATCCGACTAATGACAAATTCGCTTTCTGGGAGCAAGGTAAAAAGTAACTAAGAAGGGGAGTTGTCAG
>JASLFZ010000009.1 GCA_030150485.1 Candidatus Saccharimonadales bacterium
CAAAGGAGGAAGCAACCTTGCGCAGCGAGCTGGGCGCCAGCCATCGCAACCGCGTTAACGGTACCGAGCGGCGGGGCATCCGCATTCGCCCAACGACCACTGAGGCCGATTTCGAAACCTTTCTTAAGATGCTGCATGACACCGCGGCCAGGTCGCGTGTTACTTTTTGGCCGGACAGTCTCTTTCGGCGGCTGCGTGATACGCTCGGCCCGGACATCATCCGCATGTATATCGCTGAAGCTGAGGGTCAACCCGTAGCCAGCGCCATGTTTTACGACTGGGGTGGTACGCGCTACTACGCCCACGCCGGCGCGTATCAGGAGCTGAATCGCAAGCTGAAGGCCTCGGTCTCGTTGGTGTGGCAAGGGCTTATTGATGCCAAGGAGGCGGGGCTGCAACGGTATGATCTGTGGGGAGTGGCGCCGGAAGGGGATAGCACCCATCGGCTGGCCGGTATTAGTGAGTTTAAGGCCGGCTTTGGCGGCACACAAATTAACTATCTTGGTACTTGGGACGTGCCGCTTAAAGCTGGTAAGTATCGCCTGTACAGCGTTTACCGCCGCGCTCGAGGACGCGCATGAGGTCGGCAACTGCCGAAGAAATATCCCGTTGGGATGACCTGATCGCTGCTAACCCGGATGGGGGAGCGGTTTTACAGCTGAAGGCTTTTATCGAGACCAAGGCTCGTCATGGGTGGCAGGCCAAATACTTTATGTTGGGCGATACTGCCGTCAGTGTTGTTGCGCGCCGCATTCCAGGGCTGGGAGAGCTATGGTACGTGCCAAATGGGCCGGATGTCACGGATGTAGCCGGCCTGAAGGCTTTTGCCGCTGCCGCCAATCAGCTGGACCATCCGCCTTTCGTGATCAAGATAGATCCCGAGATTCGCAAGGGCGCCATTACGCCCAGCCAATTTAAAAAGATGGGCTATCTGCCCGCTCGCAATCTGCAGTACAACGTCTCTACCATCATTATTGACCTCAGGCCCACCGAGGAAGAGATACTTGCAGCTTTTAAGCAAAAAACGCGCTACAACATTCGGCTGGCGGCCAAAAAGGGTGTCACAGTGGCAGCGGTGCCTACTGATCAGCGCTCCATGGAAACCATGTATCACCTTTATGGCACCACCACTCGGCGGGCGGGTGTGTATCTGCGGAGCAAAAGCTACTTCTTTGATTATTGGAGCCGCTACGCCAAGAGCGGTCATGGCCAGATGTTCTTTGCCAGCTATGGGGGTCAGGTTTTGGCCGGCGCCTTCATTTTTTACCTGGGCGAACGCGCGCTGTATAAGGATGGGGGCTCCATTCGCGAGCATACCGCCGTCCAGGCACCCTACGCGCTCCAGTGGGAGATCATGCGTTGGCTCAAAGCGCGTGGGGTAACGAGCTACGATATGCACGGTACGCCCCCGCCCGACCGCATTGATGACCCCACGCATCCGCAAGCCGGCCTAGCTCGATTTAAGACCGGTTTTAACTCGGAGATTAGCGAGTTTATTGGTACCTATGATCTGCCCATTAACCAGGTGGCATATGATCGGTGGCGCAAGTACGGGGAGCGCTTAGCGTTAGCCTTTGAGTATCGTGTGCGCAAGCGCCTGTTTTATTAAGTTTTAATTAAGCGTTCGGATCAAGCTGGCGATCGGCAATGAGCAAGTAAACCAGCACCGCTACCGCACAAGCGCAGATTGGCTGGGCTACATTTGCCAGCAAGCTTACCGCCGGTAGCGCCAGGTGGCCGGTTACGATGACGGCGCTCAAAATAATGACTGCCATAAGGAACAGGGTGGTGCCCATCCCCGTCGGTTTACGTAGCGTTTCAAATAGTTTCACAAATCCCCCTGCATAATACTTCTGCTTTCTATGCTGGTCGACACCACTCCATCTGTCAATACGCTTATGCTGCAATGGCTTTGCGGGGCCTAAAATGCTCAAGCCAAAGCCGGTCTGGTTACTAGCTGGTCAACTTCCTGCATAGACGAGGCCAGATCTCCATAGTGTTCATTTGCTTGATGGACGAACCCAAAAACGAAAGGTATGCTTGTTATAGCATGTTTCGCAAAGCCGTAAAAGCCATCATCCCCGCCCGCTTATTTAAGACCATTGAGCCCTATGGCCACCTTGTGGAGACCATACTCGCCAACCTGGTTTATGGGTTTCCTGCCAAGGGGCTCAAGATCATTGGTGTTACCGGCACGGATGGCAAAACTACTACTACCACGCTGATCTACACCATGCTCAAGGAAAGTGGCTACAAGGTGGGCTACATGAGCACCATCGGCTACGGCTCACCGGGGCGAGAGGTTTCCAACCATGTCCACATGACGAGCATGCAGGCCTTCCCGCTCATGCAGCGCATCCGCGAGCTGCGCGCCCATAACATTGAATGGCTGGTATTGGAAACCACCAGCCACGCGCTGGCTCAGAACCGGGTGTGGGGCGTGCCGTATAGCGTGGCGGTGATGACCAACGTCAATCATGAACATCTCGACTACCACGGCACCTTTGAGAACTACCGGGCAGCCAAGGAGCGCCTCTTTAAAATGGCTGGCCGCAACCGCAAAGGGCTGCAGGTGGGCGTCGTGAACGCCGAAGACCCCAGTGGCGACCTGTTCGCGGCCGAGGTGGCGCACGCTTACCACTATGGTGTAACCAAAGGCGACGTGAGGGCTACCGCGATTACCTCGAGTGGGAGCGGGAGCAAGTACACACTCCGGTATGAGAATCGGGAGCTGCCTATTGCCGTCAATCTGCCAGCCAGCTTTAACATCTACAACTCTTTGGCGGCAGCTAGTGTGGGGCTGGCCATCGGGTTGAAGGATGAGCAGATCGAAAAGGGCATTGCTGCCTTGAAGAACGTTGAGGGCCGTATGACCACGCTTGTTGAGGGCCAGGATTTCCACGTGATCGTCGACTTTGCCCATACCCCAGACTCCTTTG
The DNA here is from genome assembly GCA_030150485.1 of Candidatus Saccharimonadales bacterium. Lineage (GTDB taxonomy): Bacteria > Patescibacteriota > Saccharimonadia > UBA4664 > SCTI01 > JASLFZ01. Next base: position 2,940 of record JASLFZ010000009.1, read on the forward strand.
AAAAACTGATGAGCGACATGCGGCCCAAGATTAAAGCGCCCCACCGCCTGATTGTTATGTTTGGCCAGCCGGGTCGGCGTGATCTGACGAAAGGCACTTTGCAGGGCCAAATCGCCGGCAAATACGCCGATGTCGTGGTGGTAACCGAAGAAGACGATCGGGACATTGACGGCCAAATGCTGATGAACCAGGTCGCTACCGGCGCCGAAGAGTCCGGCAAGGTGCGGGAGAAGGACCTTTTTCTGGTGCACGACCGCCCTGAGGCCATCAAGTTCACCGTGGGGCTCGCCAGGAAGGGGGACACCATCATGATGCTCGGCAAGGGCCACGAAAAAACCATTGAGCGCGCCGATGGTGAGCACGAGTGGAACGAGATTGCGCAGGCTCGCACTGCGCTCCAAAATCGCCCCAAATGACGAAGGTTTTTAGTTTCGAGCGCAAATGCTATAGTTTGCGTAGTGAAAAGCCCTGATTCATCCTCGCCCCTGATTATCGCCATTGATGGTGGTGCCGGTACCGGCACCTCTACCGCCGCCAAGGGTGTTTCCAAAGCTCTCAATATTCCGCACTTAAATACCGGCGAGCTCTATCGTGGTATTACCTTTGCCGTACTGGCAGCAGGCAAGGATCCGCACAGCGCCGCCGACTGCCTGGAGATCACCAAAGCCATTGAGTTTGAGCTAGATAAAGGCAACGTCATCGGCGTCAATGGCCAAGATGTCCGGGGCAAGCTGCACCTGCAAGACGTCAATGATCTGGTTTCGCTCGTCTCCAGCTACCCGGCGGTGCGCGACGAGATTGTTGACCTTCAGCGTAGTTATGCGGCTGAGCATGGTGTTGTTATGGAGGGCCGGGATATTACCACGCGGATCTTCCCCGACACGCCGTATAAATTCTTTTTCACCTGTGAGCCCGAAGAGCGCGTTCGGCGCGTGAATGCCGGTGGCCGGAGCCACGAAACTGTTGATAGCCTGCTCGCCCGCGATGAGTCCGACGCCACGCGCAAGACCGTTGGTGCTTTCAAGCAAGCCGAAGACGCTACCGTAATCGATACTACGCATCTGGATGCCGAGGGCGTGATCCAGGCTATTATCCAGCACGTCACCGCCCGTTAGCCTAAAAAAGCTTAAGGTTGAGCAATGCCGTCCTGCTATGACATAGTGGGTGGGCTGTACTAACAGAGACCTATCAGACATCGAAGGAGGGGATAGTGACCGTGCAGATTACACTCTTTGGGGGAGCCGACGAACTTAAGTCGGAAGTAGGCGAAGAACTAGCTGCTGAGCTTCACTGGCCCCGCCTGGATTTTGAGCAACTCCTCCGGGCAGCGGTTATTTGGGGTAAGCGCCGAGGCCTCGGGGATAGCCCTTCGGCGGACGCCGCCCATGCCCGACTCGTGGGCGAGGTGGGATGCTCCCGATCGGGAGGGTATTATCGCCTAGCCCATGAACGCGCAACGATTACCCCACAGGAGTTCTTTAGCGCCGAGACCACCGCTGGCGTTAAGGTGCTTGGTCAGCTTCCAGCGGTACGAGATCAACTCAGAAGCCGAGCGGCGAATCGTTTTGGCGGCCCGGGGCTGATTGTCGTTGAAGCCGCTGGCGTAGCGCCCTTGTTCGAGTCGTCCGAGCTGCAGTTTGTGCTTTCGCGGCGGCCTTTCGCCTCCCCGCTCGTGCCACCTACGGCCATCCGGATCGATACTGGCTCCCACCCGTTTCGGGATATCCTGGAGCTCATCATCAGTGAGCTCCCGTCGCCCGTCGCCGCCTAACTAGTACAGCGCGCGTTCGGTCTGCTTCTTGTGGACCGGGCGCTCGCCGCAATTATGCCAAATTCATTAACTGTATAAGCTCAAACCGCTACACCGAAAGCCACCGCCACTTTTCTTGATCTCATGGTTGGGGAGCGGGATTAAGGCCAGACCGCGCTTTTTCAGCTCGGCTGAGAGCTTGGGCGCGTTGTCGAC
>JASLFZ010000017.1 GCA_030150485.1 Candidatus Saccharimonadales bacterium
GCGATGCCAATCTGGCCATTGAGGAGTAGGTTGGGCACCTTGGCCGGCAGCACCACCGGCTCCTTGCGGCTACCATCGTAGTTGGGACGGAAGTCGACGGTGTTCTTTTCGATATCAAACAGCATTTCGCCGGCCAGACGAGTCAGGCGGGCCTCGGTGTACCGCATGGCGGCCGGCGGGTCACCATCGATGGAGCCGAAGTTACCCTGGCCGTCCACAAGCATGTAGCGCATCGAGAAGTCCTGAGCCAAGCGGACCATGGCGTCATAAATAGCGGCGTCACCGTGCGGGTGGTAGTAACCCATAACCTCGCCCACCACGTTGGCAGACTTACGGAACTTGGCGTTGTAGCGCAGCCCCTGGTTGTTCATGACGTAGAGAATGCGGCGGTGGACCGGCTTGAGGCCATCACGCACATCCGGCAGGGCGCGAGCCACGATGACGCTCATCGCGTAATCGAGGTAGCGCGTCTCCATGACGTTTTCGATTGAGGCCGCCTCGACGGTGCCAACGTAGGGATCGTGGACCGGTTCGAGCGGTAGTTCTTCGGGCAAAATGTTATCTTCGGGGTTCATCAGTAATTAAAACTTCATTAAATATCTAAGTTGACCACTTCTTTGGCATGCGTCTGAATAAAGTTCTTGCGCAGCAAGACCTCCTCACCCATCAGCTTGTTAAAAATGGCGTCGGCCTTCTCTGCATCTTGCACGCTCACCTTCATGAGCACCCGGTTGCCGGGATCCATGGTGGTCTCCCAGAGCTGGTCGGCGTTCATCTCGCCGAGGCCTTTGTAGCGCTGTACGTCCGAGAATCCGGCTGCTTTTAAACGCTCCTTCATCTGGTTATCGACCGCTTCGGTCTCCTCTACCCCGGTAGCGTCGGTCGAGGGAGCGGGCTCGGCCGCCGTAGCCGAGGTTTCACCACTGCCCGCCTCGGCTTCCTCAACCTCCTCCGCCTCCTCAGTGGCAGCTGCTTCGGCCTTACCGGCTTTGCGCTCAGCGATCAAGCGATCAAGCGTGTTGTTCAGCTCATCTTCATCATAAACGTAGACTTTTTTACGACGACCAGCACTCAACAAGTAGAGCGGCGGCTTAGCAATATAGAGGTGGCCATCAGCGATAACCTCGGGCATGTGACGATAAAACAGTGTGAGCAGCAGCGTGGAAATATGAGCGCCATCAACGTCGGCGTCGGTCATGATAATGATGCGCCCGTAGCGCAGCTTGGCCACCTCGAACTGATCGCCAATACCGGTGCCCATCGCCACAATCAGGGTTTTGATTGCCTCGCTGCCCAGCATGCGATCGAGACGGGCGCGCTCAACGTTGAGAATTTTACCACGAAGCGGCAGGATAGCCTGGAACTCACTGTCGCGTCCCTGGGCGGCCGAGCCACCCGCGCTATCACCCTCCACAATAAACAGCTCGCTGCGCGTAACGTCCTTGGTGCGGCAGTCTTTCAGCTTGCTGCCCAGTGTCATGCCATCCAAAGCCCCTTTGCGAATAATGGTGTCACGGGCAGCGCGGGCGGCCAGCCGGGCGCGGGCACTCAGCGCAGCCTTACCCACGATCTTCTTGGCCTCGTTCGGATTCTCTTCCAGATAGTAGTTGAGCCACTCGCTGGTAACGCGCTCCACCACACTGCGTACCTCCGGGCTGCCTAGCTTGGCCTTGGTTTGGCCCTCAAACTGTGGATCCGGCAGCTTCACCGAGACTACGGCCGTCATCCCCTCGCGCACATCCTCACCGGTCAGGCTCTCCTCTTTTTCTTTGACGAGCCCATTCTTACGCGCGTAATCATTAATAACTCGGGTCAGCGCGCCGCGGAATCCGGCGAGGTGGGTTCCGCCCTCCGGGTTGTGGATGTTGTTGGCAAAGGTTTTTACGTTTTCATTAAAACTTTCGGTGTATTGAATGGCCAGCTCCACCGCAATGTCGCCCACCTGACGTTCTACGTAGAACGGTGGCGTATTGATAACGCTCTTATCGCGATTAAGATGCTCAACATAACTGCGGATGCCGCCCTCAAAGTAGTAGCCGTAGCGAGCCCCGGTGGCCTCGTTGGCGGCCTTCACGTGAATCCCCTTGGTGAGGTAGGCCTGGTGGCGCAGGTAATCGAGCACGGTGGTGTAATCAAACTCGGTAGCTTCAAAAATGCTGCCATCGGGCCAGAAGGTTATCTCCGTGCCGGTGTTGCTCGACTCACCCACCACCTTAACCGGCCCCTGAGTAATACCGGCCGCAAACTCCTGGCGGTACAGCTTGCCGTCGCGGCGCACATCCACGATAGTCTTGGTGCTCAGCGCGTTCACCACGCTAATACCGACCCCGTGCAGGCCACCGGAAACCTTGTAGCCCGAATCGGCCGCACCGAACTTACCGCCAGCGTGGAGAACCGTCAGCACGGTCTCAATGCCGCTCTTGCCGGTGGACTTAACTTTATCGACCGGAATACCCCGGCCGTAGTCGTTCACCTTCACGCCACCATCGGCTAGTAGCGTAACCTCGACGGTATTGCCATAGCCGGCCATGGCTTCATCGATGCTGTTATTGATGACCTCCCAGATCATGTGGTGCAGGCCTTCGGTGCCGGTGCCACCGATGTACATACCGGGACGCTTACGAACAGGTTCAAGGCCTTCAAGGACTTGGATCTGCGCGGCGCCGTACTCTTTGTTTTGTGCCATAAACTCCTACTCAAACTAAAAAGGTGACTCGGTCACCTCACCTGATGCTTTTATTATAGCGGTTTTGCTGTCTCGGAGCAAACCTGAACTGATATTGCTTTTGCTTACCAGTTAGTGCTTAAATAACCATAAGCACTGCTCTAAGGATACTCCTAATATATGTTTCGCGATATTGTTTCTAATTTAAGCTTGAGCCCAGCGGCGAGCACCCATCTGACCTACTACTGGCGACGACTGCGGGGCGAGCAGCTGACGCGTCGTCTCTCGATATTCATGGCCGCGCTTCTGGTTATCTTGCAGACCGCTATTATCGTGGCGCCGCCTGATGCGGCCGACGCCTCCTCTCCTAACGATATTATTTGCGGCGGTATTGGTACCTCGCATCCTCATGACACCCTTTTGAGCATCTATAATAATGACAAGGATAACTGCGGCCACAGCGGTTACCATCAGCTGTTTGACGCCTTTGGAATCACTCTCAACGATC
>JASLFZ010000021.1 GCA_030150485.1 Candidatus Saccharimonadales bacterium
GGTTGGACAAACGGTGGCCTGGCGGATCGCCCCCAGGATGGTTTGTTGCACTTGTGTCACCTGGCCCGCCCCCTTGCAGGTATCACAGGTGTTAATTTTGGTGCCCGGCTCGGCGCCCGAACCGTCGCAGCGGTCGCAGCGGTCATCGGTCGTAAAGTGAAGCTCCCGCTCGGCGCCAAAAATGCTTTCATGAAACTCTAATGTAACGCTGGCTTCCAGATCGGAACCCTTGCGCTGAGTTTGGCGCTGCCGTTGCCCTTGGCCGCCCATAAACATATCAAAAATGTCACCAAAACCGCCGCCGCCCGCTCCTTGGAACTGCGAAAAATCAAAGCCCTCGGTGTTAAATCCACCAGCACCTCCAAATGGGTTGCCGCCCCCCGGATTCTGTGCCCCGGCCGCGTGACCAAACTGGTCGTAAGCCGTCTTTTTCTGCGGATCTTTGAGTACCTCGTAGGCTTCAGCGAGCTCTTTGAACTGGCTATCATCGCCGCCATGACGATCAGGGTGATGCTGTAGTGCTAGCTTACGATAGGCGCGCTTAATCTCATCGGCTGTCGCCGACTTCGAAACGCCTAAAACCTCATAGTAATCACGCTTGGCCATGTAGCACCTTTTTTAAGCCTTTGATCCCGCGGGAAAACGTCGGATCGTTGGGAGTAATATCTAAGTAGGCGCACCGGTCGTGCTTGGCTTCTTGCACGACTGGCTCGCCATCGGTAATCGTCGCACTAAAGTAGTGATACTCGCATGGTGTGCCGCGAAAATCAAACTCGGTGGTGCCTAGCTTTATGTCTACGGCCACCTCCACACCCAGCTCTTCCTTGATCTCCCGAATGGCGGCGTCAAGCGGGTGCTCGCCCGGTTCAATCTTGCCACCCGGTAGCTCCCACTGGGTTAGCTCTGGCGTCGTGCGGTGGACGAGCAGGACACGCCCGCCACCATCACGCACCGCGCACCCTGCGAGCTTCATCATGAGCTACGCGGCGTCTTTCTTATCTTCTTCTGGCTTGTCGTCGACGACCTCGCCCTCAACCGGCTCCTCGGGCTTAGCGGCCGCCTCTTCGGCAGTAGCGCCCTCGGCTGGCTCGGCCGCAGCTTCGCCCGCCTCCCCTGCCGCGGCATACATGGCCGCACCCACAGTCTGCATTTTGTCGCTCAGGTCTTTAGCCGCCTTTTCGAGCACATCCTTATCCTCTGAATCGGTCTGCTTTTTGGCCTCGTCGATCGCCTCTTGCAGCGCTTTTTTATCCTCTTCCTTGGCCTTATCGCCTGCATCCTTGATGGTCTTTTCGCCGGTGTAAATCATGTTATCCAGGTTGTTCTTGGCCTCGACCAGCTCTTTTTTCTTCTTGTCCTCTTCGGCGTGGGTTTCGGCATCTGCCTGGGCTTGCTTAATTTCCTCTTCGCTCAAGCCGCCACTACCCGTAATGGTAATGTGCTGCTCCTTGTTGGTGCCCTTATCGACCGCCTTCACATTCACGATACCGTTGGCATCAATGTTAAAGGTCACCTCGATCTGCGGTACGCCGCGTGGGGCAGGTGGGATGCCATCCAGAATAAACCGGCCCAGGCTTTTGTTATCGGCCGCAAACTCGCGCTCTCCCTGCAAGACGTTAATCTCTACCTGGTTTTGCGAGTCGGCCGCGGTTGAAAAGGTCTGGCTTTTGCTCGTCGGGATGGTGGTGTTGCGCTCGATCAGCCTCGTAAACACGCCGCCCATCGTCTCAAGCCCCAGCGAGAGGGGAGTGACATCCAGGAGCAGGACGTCTTTGACGTCGCCGGCTAATACGCCACCCTGCACCGCCGCACCCACGGCTACTACCTCATCCGGGTTCACGCCTTTCAGCGGCTCCTTACCAAAAATCTCTTTGACCTTCTCCTGCACCGCGGGCATGCGGGTCATCCCGCCAACCAGTACGATCTCGTTAATGTCGCTGGCCTTCAAGCCGGCATCTTTCAGCGCCGCCTCGCACGGGCCAGCCGTTTTGGTAATCAAATCGCCTACCAAGGTGTTGAGCTTGGAACGCGTCAGGTTATAGGTAAAGTGCTTTGGCCCGGTTGCGTCCGCCGTAATGAAGGGCAGGTTAATCTCGGTGTCCTGCGCGCTGGAAAGCTCAATCTTGGCCTTTTCGGCCGCCTCTTTTAGCCGCTGCACCGCCGCTTTATCATCCTTCAGGTCAATGCCCTGGTCCTTCTTAAACTCGTCAATCAAGAACGTCATGATCGCGGTATCAAAGTCGGCGCCACCGAGGTGAGTGTCGCCGTTAGTGCTCTTCACCTCAAACACGCCATCACCCAGCTCGAGCACCGAAACATCAAAGGTACCACCACCAAGGTCGTAGACCACAATTTTCTCTTCCTTATTCTTTTCCAAACCATACGCCAGCGCCGCCGCAGTAGGCTCGTTGATAATTCGCTTCACCTCCAGGCCGGCAATCTTTCCGGCGTCCTTGGTGGCCTGGCGCTGCGCGTCACTGAAGTAGGCCGGCACCGTAATAACGGCTTCCGTGACCGGACCGCCCGTAAAGGCCTCGGCGTCGGCCTTCAGCTTACTCAGGATCATGGCCGAAATCTCTTCCGGGCTGTAATCCTTATCGCCCATCTTTACCTTTACGGCGTCGCCAGCCTGCTCGATCTTGTAGGGCATCAGCTTGACGTCCTTTTGGACCTCTTTGTCGCCGAACTTACGTCCGATCAACCGCTTCACCTCAAAGATGGTGTTCTCACCGTTAATCACCGACTGGCGCTTGGCTGCCTGGCCCACCAACCGCTCGCCGGTTTTATTGGTCGCCACGATCGATGGCGTGGTGCGCCCGCCCTCGGCGTTCGCGATAATCGTCGGCGTACCACCCTCCATCACCGCCATCGCGCTGTTGGTTGTTCCTAAATCAATTCCGATAATTTTACCCATTGTATTCTCCTTCTTAAATTCAGATTATTGCCTGCCAACCTTGACCATGGCGTGGCGCAAAACGGTCTCGCCCATTTTATAGCCCGGCTGCAGCTCCTCGACCACAACCTCGGTATCCCCCTCGCCGTCTTCGTAGCTAATCGCCTCGTGCAAGTTGTGGTCGAACGGCTGGCCGACCGACTCAATCCGCTCGATGCCAAGCTTCTCTAGCGTAGCGGCAGCCTGCTTGCCGATCTGCTCGACGCCCCCCGCCCAGGCATTATCGGCTAGCTCCTCAGGGCGATGAGCCAGCGCCCGCTCGATGTTATCGAGCATCGGGACAATCTGCAGCACCACCTCGCGCTTCGCCAAACTCATCAGCTCGCCCTTGGCCTCACCTTCGCGGCGCTTGTAGTTCAAAAACTCCGCCTGCAGCCGCTGCAAATCGCCGGTTAGCTCATCGATGCGCGCCTGCAGTTCATCGTCATTACCGATGGCTGGAGCCGGTGCTGGCGTATCTTCCGGTACGTGCTGGTGCTCTTTTTTGGTGTCTTTCTTACTCATGCCAAAGCCTCCTCTAAATGTCGTCCGGCGTAGTTCACGAGCCCCATCACCCGGCTGTAGTTCTGCCGGGTTGGGCCGAGCACGCCAATATAGCTGTTATCGCTGTACGGCGAGCCGAACCGGGCAATAATTAAGCTCGCGCCGCTGGATTTCCCGATCGGGTTTTCCTGGCCAATAAACACGCTAATCGGTCCGCGCGGCGCCGCCTCGCTCAGCCATTCATCGAGACTATCGAGCAGCCGCGCCACCTCCAGCGCTTGAGCGCCCATAAACTCCGGCTGACCGAACAGGTTCCGCAAGCCACTAAAAAACAACCCGTCGGACAGGGTCGCAAGCCCCAAATTATGAGTGATTTCGGCCAAACTTTCGGCCGCCTGTTTCACCGCCCGATCCGCCTCCCCTGCTGTCGCCACCCGCCGTGCCAGCGCCTGGCTCACGCGCCCATCGGTTTGCATAACCTTTACATTGTTCACATACATCCGATACCCGCGGTCGGTCGGGATGCGGCCGGCACTGGTGTGCGGCTGCATAATATAGCCGAGGCGCTCCAGTTCGGCCATCTCAGCGCGAATGGTGGCGCTGGAGACCTCGATTTTTTGCGTCAGCAGCTGCGAACTGACCGGCTCAGCGGTCTTGGCGTAGGTCTCAATGATTTCACTTAAAATATATTGTTGTCGGGGGGTCATTTAGCACTCCTCATGAGCGTTTGCTAATCTGGTACTATGATAAAAAATTAGCACTCGTATGTCAAGAGTGCTAACGGTAAATAATGAATGGGTTGTGGGTGGGGATAGCAGATCACTATCCCCACCCCGGCAGTTCAGAAGTCGCTTGGGAGGATGATGTCGGCCTCAAGAGCGCGCACGAAAAACTCGATTTCCTCGCTCATGTTGGCGTATTCCATCCTTCTGGCGTCACCGAGCAGCGCACTGCTCCCGCGATCCAACTCGTCATCGAGCCGTTCGACGGTAGCCTGGTCAAAGACACCCTCGCGCCGAGCCTCACACTCGGGGCAGCGCAAGACTATCCTCCAGTGGCGTGGCCCCTCCTCCGACCAATCCAGTGGGTAGGCCAGCTCACCTGCACAGTGAAAGCAGATGTGTAGTTGCTCGGTCTGGGCGCTGTCGTGGGTATCGATGAATTCCATAGTGATCATCTCTCATACTCGGGTTTTGACAGAAAATATACCGTACCTCAAAGTTTGACTTCATAGCTGCTAGACACTCACCAATCTAGATGAATACCTATATCTATATTATACTACAAATGCTAAAAATATTCAAGCACTATTTCCAGATCTGCCACCAGGGATGTTTTGTCGCAACGTTTAGGGCTGGGTGATGCGCTGAGGTGTTGCCGGCGTTATCAACAGCTACGGCATAGTAATGATAAGCGGTGCCTACAGATAAGCCTTTATCAACATAAGAATTGGTGCGTGGCGAAGCTATGAGCACATCATTGCGGTAAAGCTTGTAGCCAGCCAGGCCGCTGCCGCCCGAATCGATGGAGGCGTTCCAGGCCAAGGTAATCGAGGTTTGCGTCTTATCCCTTAGAACCGAGTGAAGATCGTTCGGTACGCTCGGCGGCGTATGGTCCGGGGACACCCCTTGGGTAGCGACTCGTACAGCCGCGGAGGCCACCGAGCCGTTGGCCGCCTTATCATAAGCCGAAACGGTGTAGGTATACTGCGTGCCCGACATTAAGGCGGTGTCGGTATAGGCCGTGGTAGCCGATGAGGCTATAAACACTCCATTCCGGTAAAGATGGTACCCTGCGAGCCCTGAGCCGCCTGAATCGGTGCTTGGCTGCCAAGAAAGAGCAATCGAGGTTTGGCTGACTGCCTTCCCCGTCAGCTGCTGCGGCACGCTCGGTGGGGTACGGTCAGGGTTTGCTGGCGTGTCGACACCAACAGCAGTACTCTGGGCACTTCGATTGCCAGCCGCATCAAGCGCCGTAATCGTGTAAGTATAATGGGTGTCTGCAGAAACGGTGGTATCCACGTAGCTCGTGGTTGGTGGCGTCACGGACGTAAGCGGAGTAGTGGCGCCATTGCGGTAGATACTGTAGCTAACCACCCCAACATTATCCGTGCTCGGCTGCCAGGAAAGATTCACCGCCGCACTCGTAGGGACGGTGGCCGTAAGACCAGACGGCACCGTCGGCGCCTGGGTATCGAGGTTATGGACGGTAACAGTGGTAGAAGCAGCCACGCTCGTATTCCCCGCCGCATCAGCAGCGGTAGCGCTGAGGGTATGAGCACCATTGCTGGCCCCCAGGGTGTTCCAAGAGTAGGCATAAGGAGCGGTGGTGAGCGCAGCTCCTAGCGGCTTGCCGTCCAGCTCAAGCTGTACGTTTGTTACGCCGACGTTATCGCTCGCCGTAGCAGAAACCGCGACGGTACCGCTCAGGGTTGCGCCCTTAGCCGGAGTCGCAAGGCTAACGGTTGGCGGAGTAGTATCGGCCAGTGGTGGCGGGGGCGGGGGCGGGGGCGCTGATCCCGTACTCACCAAGCTCGTAACCGAGTAGGCGGGGATGCTCACCGTAGTGGTAGCCGTTAACGAGGTTGCCGGGATGGAGCTGCTACCAGTTGGGAAGGTGGCTGGGCTAGAGGAGTACTGTAATCCCGAATAATTACCCGATAAACTGCCCAGGTTAAGCGTTTCGGCGTTGGCGCTAAGATTAGCAAAATAAAGATTTGTCTTACCGCCCACATTGAAGCTTTGCCCCACGAGGCCAGGCACCGAGGTACCGGCAATGCTGGGGTTAGAGCTGAAGTTAAGCGCAGCAGTACTCGTGGCGCCGTGCATGGATCTTTCGAGGGTGCTGAGAGCGAACCCACCTCCTGTCATACCAAACTGCTGAGTGGTCGGGGGCGGAGTAGAGGGCGTAACCAGCGGCTGCCCCTGCACCGTCGTGAGGTAGCTGCCAGAGTTAACAAAGAGTGCGCCCCAGGTCTGCTGGCCAACCAGGTCGTGATTATCAGCCAGCGCTATCCGGGGATCTCGGGCCAGATCAAGCGCATAGCTGGCCTCGGTCAAGCCCTGGGCCCAACTCCCCTGCTCCAACACGCCGTTATCGATCCATAGATTCCATTCGGTAATCCAAGCCGATACGCCACTTGGTAGCAAATTTAGCCGATAGTTCTGCAAGTTGCTAAAGCATGATTGGGTCGCCGTCGATAAGAGCGTCGACAGATCCGAAGGGCTCCTCACCGAACCGCCGCTCGGAAGATTGGACACATAGTAGGTATGGAAGACTACTCCGTCCTCCCCATGGACGCCACTCAGCACAGCCTTGTCCCAAATCGGTTCGGCGCTGTTGGGGGTCTGGTTTGGCGCGTGCTGGCAAATGTTGCCGGTGCCTCCTACAATGGCGACCTGGACGCCGGGAAAGTCTTGTTTTAGTACCGGAATCCAAGCATTAACTTTGTTGACATAGGACTGCGGCGTGGGGAAATAATAAGCATAATCGACGTTCCCACCCGTTTCGTCGAGTTCGTTGCCGAGTTCAACGTACTTGATTTGCACTCCCATCGCCTGAGCCGCTTTTAGCATGGCAATTTGGTAGTTGAGCCCCCAAGTAGGGTCAGTGTTGGTACAGGTTGTGGTGTAGGTGCTTGGTGCGGGGCCACAGGCTTGGGCCTGGGTGCAGCTGACGCCGGCCTGGGAGGTACTGGCCGGGTTGGTGTTGCTGACCGGACAGTAGGTCATAACGTTCAGGTTAAACACTCCTGCAGCGTTGTTAGTTTTAAGGAGGTTTACATAGTTACTGAGTGTAAAAGGCGGGGTCGGTTGCCCTGGTTTGATATACGATATCTGGTTTGAGGTAATAAAGTACTGGCCGGTCTGCCAGTTCGTGTAGTCGGCCACCGTACCGGCAACAATGCCTCGAATGGTTTCGGCGTTTAGCGACTTAACCGCAGGCAGAAGGGCGGGATTGTTGATCGCGCCGGTGGGAACGTCGCCGTTGAAGCCGAGAAAGTCCTGGCTGATGCTATGCGCAGCGCCTTGGCTGACGGTGATAGAGCTGTTGCCCGGTAAGTTGGCGGGGCTGGCCGCAAACAACAAAACCCCACCGGATAACAGTAGGAGACCCACCACAACCAGCGAGTAGGTACGGAAGCTAAACCGCTGCCGAGACCACAAGGCGCTCTGCGGGGCGGCTAATTTTTCTGCGGTAGCTGTTGACCGAGTCAACCCGAGTATCTTCATGAACCTAAGGCGCCTATACGTTAAAGCTTATGCTTAATATATAGGGGTATTACCTGGGTGTCAAAAGGCTACACCTTTACAGCTGAAACTGGCCGCCTTTATAAATCACCTTTTCACTGCCATCTGGGAGGGTCGCCGTGACGGTGCGGTCGGTGGTGGAAAACATATCGGTATGCACGCTTGAATCGTTGTAGCCCATCTCGGCCCACCGCTCTTTGGTGACCTTACCGGGGTCACCCTCATAGCAGTCATGATAAGCCATACCCAGTGCAATATGAGTGTTCCCAAACGGGCCGCCGATGTTTTCATCAAACAAGGTGTTGGCCATAAACTTGGTGATCTTAGAGTGGCGCCGGTCGGTCAGCGAAAACTCGCCCACCTTATCAGCATTCGGCGCCGCCACCATTTCTTGAATCACATCCTGATTTTTGGTCGCGGTGGCGCTGGTTACGAGGCCGTCCTTAAACTCGAGCTTAATGCCCTCCACCATACTGCCGTGGTAATACAACGGCATATTAAAGCGAATCCAGCCCTCCATGCCTCGCCAATCCGGGCTGGTAAAGATCTCAAAGCTGGGGATGTTGCGTCCGCTGCCACCCATCCAGCGCCGCTCGGGGCCAAGCTTGACCCACATATCCACATCGTCGCCCTCTACGTGCAGTTTTTCGATTTTAAGATCATTAAGTTTGCCCATGTAGTTCTTAATCTCGCCCTCTACCGCGCGCCACGATGCAATTGGGTCCTCATCCTCCAGGAAACAGGCCTCGATAATCTGCTGCCAGTACTCCTCCTCACTCAAGTTGGCCTCGGCCGCCATCGCGGGAGTGCCATACAGCGCTAGCGTCCACGTAAACTTGCCAGCGCTTTCCTTTTCGTTGCGCCAATCGCGCCACGGCTTAATCGCCTCGCCGGTGCGCATCATCTTTTTAGGATCGATCCCTTCAAAGGCGTGCAGGTCAGCGTCACTCAGCAGCGTAACCTGATGGTCGGCCTGGTCAACCAGCCCCTTAAAGTATTTTTCGGGAAAGAAGGCTAGTTGCTGGTCGCTCGCCTCGGTAAAAAAATCCTTCGAGAAGTTGTAGCGGTCTTCCTCGTCTATCAGAAAGTTGCTAATCACGTGGCCGCCCGAGCGCCACACCGCCCGGCGCAGCTCCACGAATAGCGGCTTGGCTGCCTCGTTGGCGGTTACATATACCACCTCACCCGGCTTAATACCAACGCCGCCGCCCAGCGCAAAGTTAATTAAAACATTAGCGTATTTTTCCAGTATGTCCTGCGACGGTGTGTATGCCATACCATTCCCTGTTAATTGGTCTAGTATAGCAGCTTGGTATAATTCACGAATGCACCACCCATTCTTTCCCATCTACTTTCACTGGTGGCATCTGCCGGTGCTCTTTGCAGCCGGTTTGTTTGGCGAAAGCTACGCCAGTATTATTGGGGGTGGCAGTATCGTCATGCAACCCGTCTTGCTCTTCCTGGGCGTGCCCCTCAAATCAACTATTGCCATAGATAACGCCGGCACTCTCGGCACCCAGTTCGGCATCCTTTCCGAGACCTACCAGCACGTTGTTAAAAATAAGCGGCTGGTTCTTTTCATGATGCTTCCGATCACTCTAGGAGGTGTGGTGGGTACGTGGTTCTTGCTCGCAATACCTCCAACCGTCATTAAGTACCTAATGGTCGCCGCGGTGCTTTTTATATTGGTCCACGCCCACACCATGAAGGAGAGGGTGAGATCAGCAACGACCAGTCGATCTCAATACAGTTTGCTATTTGTTTTTATGATTTTAAGCGGCATTTATGGCAACTTTATCGGTGTTGGCGAGGGAACCTTTGCCAAGTTTGCCATCATGTCAGTGCTCGGCTTGAGCTTTATGCAGAGCCAGGGGTTAAAGTCGGCGGCGGGTATTCCTGCCACGGTTTACTCTATCGTGGTGACGGCCTTTGCCGGGCTGATTGTGTGGCCATATGTCATAACGTTCTGGATAGCTACCTTTATCGCCGGCAAATACTCGACCAAGTTCGTTAAGCGGGTTCCTGATAAAACCCTCAAAGCCGCCCTAACGATTATGAGCGTTGCGTTCGTGCTGTATCTGCTGTTCTTATATTAGAGTTGGCCGAGGAATGCCGGTAGCTCTTGCAGACTCATAATGCGGGGGCTTACTTCTGGCCGAGTGTTACTGCGATCGAGCAGTACGCCAGTCATGCCAACGGCATTGGCAGCCTTCACGTCGTCATCGAAGCTATCGCCGACCATGACCACCTCCTCGGCGTCTAGCTCCAGACGATCGAGAGCGGCCCGGAAAATGCCTGCCTCCGGCTTGATTACCCCCGCCTCGTATGAGGGCATCAGCACATCAAAGTAGTTCTCAAGTTGGTAACTTTTAATTAAATGCTCAAACGCGATCTCCCACGAGTTGGTCACGATTCCGAGCCGGTAATGCGCGCGAAGCTCTTTGACGACCGCCAGAGCCTCAGGAAATATCCGCTGGTTGTCGAGCTCGTGCATGAGCGTCCCATCAATCTCATCGACCAGCTCGGCAGTAACCGGCAGCTCTAGTGCCCGCAAAAAATCCTCGGTAGGGGGTTTAAGATCCGGATGCGGCTTGGTCATATAGCTGGCCTCAAAGGTCTTAATGAAGCGATAATCACAGGGGCGCTGGGCAATCCGGGCGGCAATATCTTCCAGCTCATCATGCAGCGTGCTGACAAACAAGGTGTTCCAGCAGTCAAATAAAATGGCTTTAGGCTGCTTCATGTCCGTACCAACGTATTTAGGGAGGTTAAGGCATTCCTGAACTCGTGCACATGATGTATATTGGCACGCTCCCGCACAAATAAGGCGTTAGAGCGTGCCCGGATGAGCTCTTGGTATATCATGCCGCTACGGAATAACCCCTCGATACTCTTCTTCGTCTGACCTTTGAGCCTGCCGCGCTCCTGCATACATCCAACATATTTATCAACGTAAGGCCATTTTTGCTCCAGCGGAACACCAGCAAGTAAATAGGCGAGGTCATACCAGGGTTGGGCCTTGGCCATACCTAACCAATCAATCACCCACAGCTGCCCGTCATCGCCCACTATCAGATTGCTCGCCTGGAAGTCTCCATGCCCCAAAACGTACCTATCGCCAACAGCAAGATCGGCTATCACTCGTTCAAACGGAAAGTTGTTCAGCATAAGGCTCCAGTCTTTTGGCACCGCCTGGCCCTTCTCGGCATAGGCGGGGATACCCACAGCGACTATCCTAGCAACAGCCGCCTTAAGGGTTTGCTCTAGCCTGCCAGAGCTAAAGCTACGACGCAGGCGACGGCGATCGGTTACCTCTTTCGTGGCCGTATGCACCGCGGCGAGCGTTTCAACCGCCCTGCCATAGTAGCGTTCAACCTGTGCAATGGGGGCGTTATGCGTACATTGGGCCAAGGACTTTCCTGGGATAAAGTCCTGTAAATAGCTATTGCCATAGGCCCCATAGTAACGTGGTTTAGCAAAGCTAATTACCTTACTAAGGAGGGCCATATTGTGAGTCTCGATCTCCGCCAGCCGTGCAGCATTTCCCCGACTTTCTACGCGCTCTTGAGTGTAGTTCTTGAGTACAAACATGTTATCCGGGGTAGTGATGATGTCAATGATGCCGGTTCCGGGGTGAGAATGAGAGCGAATAGCCTCTACGGTAACGGTTTTCCCTAAAATGTGTCTCAGCCGAAGCTTAATTTCCGATGGACTCATTCCGCTCGCACCAGCACCATAAAGGCCTCTGCCGGGATGTCGACCTTACCGACTTTCTTCATCCGCTTTTTGCCCTTCTTTTGCTTATCGAGCAACTTGTTTTTGCGGCTAACATCGCCGCCATACAGCTTGGCGGTAACATTTTTACCCATGGCTTTAATATTTTCGCGCGCAATGATCTTGCCGCCAATAGCCGCCTGCAAGCTCACCTCAAACAGCTGGCGCGGCACCACATCCTTGAGCTTTTCAACGATGGCCTTGCCGCGCCCGTAGGCCTCGTCGCGATGCACGATCGCGCTCAAACTATCAACCAGTTCACCGCCCACTAAAATATCCAGTCGCACCAAATCTTCGGTGCGGTAGTCGGCCAAGTCGTAGTTAAATGAGCCATAGCCGCTGGTGATCGATTTTAATGAATCGTAAAAGTTTGTCAGCACGTTTGAAAGGGGCGCCTCAAAGGTGATTAACGCCAGCGTCTCGTCCAGGTAGCTCATGTTGTTCTGCAACCCGCGGATCTTATTAATCAGCTGGATTACCGCGCCAACGTAGTCGCCCGGCACCACCACCTCCCCCCGAATCCATGGCTCTTTAATGAGCTCAATGCGGCTGGTTTCGGGCAGATCGGCAGCGCTCCGCACCGTGGTCTCGACGCCATCGGTGGTCTGCACCACGTAGTCGGTCGAGGGAGTGGTCACCACCATATCGAGACCGTACTCGCGCTCCAGCCGCTCTTTAATGATTTCCATATGCAGCAAGCCTAAAAAGCCCACCCGGTAGCCAAAACCCAATACTTGGGAACTCTCCGGCTCATACATCAGCGCCGCATCATTAAGTTTTAACTTTTCCAGAGCATCCTTCAGCTCGGGATACTGCTCGGCGCTGCTGGTAAAAAAGCCCGCAAACACAAATGGCTTCACCGCCTTATACCCCGGTAGCGCCACACCGGCCAGCTCCTTGGCCAAGGTAACTGTATCACCCACGCGCGCCTCGGCAATCGATTTCAGGTTTGTTACGACGTAGCCAATTTGACCCACCTCTAGTTCGGGCATTGCCACCGGTTTAGGCTTAAAAATGCCCGTATCCACCGCCAGGCCACTCTGCCCCGAGGACATCATTTTGATGGTAGCCTGCTTTTCCAGCCGCCCATCAACAATTCGCAGGTACAAAATAACCCCGCGGTACTCATCGTAAATGGAGTCGAACACCAGGCCCCGCAACGGTGCCTCGGGATCGCCCTGCGGCCCCGGAATCTGCGCCACCACCGCATCCAGCAGCTCCGGCACCCCCGTCCCCTCTTTGGCGCTTACCTTCATCACGTCCTCGGGCTGGCAGCCGAGCAGCGCCGCCACCTCCGCCGCCACCCGCTCCGGCTCCGCCGCTGGCAGATCGATCTTGTTCAGCACCGGGATGATCTCCAGGCCGGCCTCAATCGCCAAATACACATTCGCCAGCGTTTGCGCCTGAATGCCCTGGGCCGCATCCACCACCAAGATCGCGCCCTCGCAGGCCGCCAGGCTCCGACTCACCTCGTAGCTAAAATCCACGTGCCCTGGCGTATCAATCAAATTGAGCTGGTACTCGGGAGACGAGTCGCGCGACGGCGACCCCACCTTCCAGCGCATTTGCACCGGCTGCAGCTTAATCGTAATCCCCTTTTCGCGCTCGAGTTCCATGCTATCGAGTAGCTGGGCCTGCATGTCTCGCTTCTGCACCGTGCCAGTCAGCTCCAGCATACGATCGGCCAGCGTCGACTTGCCGTGATCGATGTGGGCAATAATGCAAAAATTACGAATGTGAGACTGATCCATAGCTACCAGTATACAGGTTAGGTCAGGTTGAGCGGCTTGAGTATCTGTGCTTTTAGCTTGCCAATAAAGAGATGCGCCTCGCGCAACCGCAACAAGTAGCACGGAACGAGGTAGCTAGCCGCCGCGATGGCGATCAGTGCCACGAACTTCGAGCCCACCACCGTAATACCCACATCGCTGCGGTACAAGGGGAACACTGCCGCTACCATAATGTAGGTCAGGCCGGCCATGATGGCACCGGCTATCAACATCCGCCACAGCCCGCGCCAGATTTCCCGCAGCCCAATTTGGTGCAGCCGCTGCCGCAAAATAATAACCAATATCGTGGTCTCAAACGCCGCCACCGTCGATTGCGCCATCGCCAAACCCACCACGCCAAAGCGATGCGCCAACCAAAAACTCAGGATCACGTTGAGCACTATCGCAACCATGCTGGTATAAAGCGGTGTACGGGTGTCTTGCATCGAGTAAAACACCCGGCTGACCAGAAAAAAGAGGGATGAGAATACAATAGTGCCCGCAAACCACCCCAACGTGTTGGCGGTCGTAGCGTTCCCAAAGCCGTACAGCAGCCGCACAATGTAACCCCGCATCAGCACCGTTACCACCGCGCTGGGTATCACTAGGAATAAAATAAGGCGGGCGTTGACCACGAAATCTCGAATAAGCCCTTCGAGCGCACCACTCGCCATACGGGCCGCCATCCGCGGGAAGGCCGCGGTTGCAATCGAGTTACCAATCAGTACGAGCGGCACGTTGTTTAGGTTGTTGGCGTAGTACAGTGCCGCCAGGCTGCCGGTGCTCAGGCGCGAACCAATGATCGTCTCAATAATATAGTTGAACTGATCAATGCCCTGATCAATGGAGCGCGGGATCATCAATAATACCACCCGCCGTACATCACGGTTGCGAATGTTTAAGGTGAGGTGGTAGCGATACCCCAATCCCAGCAAGCCCACCGTCTGTAGGAGTGCCTGCAAGCCGGCACCAATCACCACCCCAATGGCAACGCCGTAAATTGAGTGATGCGGCGCCAGCACCAAAATACCGAAAATAATCCCTATGTTGTAAAACACACTGGCCAGCGCAAAGACTACAAATCGGTTAAATGCCTGGGCCACACTGCCGAGCACGCTGGAGATGGCAAACAAAAACGGGGTTATCAGCATAATACGCGTTAGATGTACCGCCACGTTATGGCGATAGGGATCGAACCCGGGCGTAAAAAGGCGCATCAGCGGGCTGGCAAATATGAAGGCCGCGACCCCGAGAATCAGCGTACCGATACACAATAGGTTAAGTAGGCTCGAGGATAAATCCCACGCCTCTTGGGCTTGGTCTTTTTCCATATGGGCACTGAACACCGGGATGAAGGCCACCGTAAAAGCCCCCGAAACTAGCAACGTAAAGAGCAGATCGGGCAGCCGAAAGGCCGCCGTATAGGCGTCGGTTAAGGGGCCGATCCCAAAGTGCGCTACCAGCAACCGATCGCGCAGTAACCCCAGCAAGCGACTCGCCAGGTACGAGGTTGAAATAATGATAGCCGCCGCACTAATACTCGTAGAGCGTCGGTTAATACGGGTAATAAAGGGTTTCACTAGGCGTAATTATAGCTGCGGCGTGGTATTACCGCAAAAAAGGCCGCCTTAGTTACCTCATGTAACTTTTCGATAATGATCTCACGGACTAGGCAGGGGCGGGCTTGCCGGCAGCTGTGGTTTCCGTATCCCCACCAATATCAATAGCCGGCGCGTCGTACTTTTTGTGCTTGTTCGAGCCGCCAATCGCTTTCAAGAAGTCGTCCTCTTCCATGGTCTCTTCTTTTACCAAGTAGTCGGCTACGGCGTCAAGCTGCTTGCGGTGCTTACTGATCGTTTCCCCGGCGCGTGTTGCCGCCTCATCAATTAACGTGGCCACTTCTTCGTCGATCACCTTGGCAACATCATCCGAATAGTTCTTGCCCTCACCTAGCTCACGACCCAAAAAGATAGCGTCGGTCTGCCGGCCAAATACCAAGTTCGGTAGCTTGTCGCTCATCCCGTAATCCATAATCATGCGCCGTGCCAGGTTGGTCGCATTTTGTAGGTCGTTGGAAGCACCGGTCGTAATCTCGCCGTAAACGATTTTTTCAGCCAGCCGCCCGCCGAGCATCATGGCCATATCGTCCTTAAAGTCC
>JASLFZ010000023.1 GCA_030150485.1 Candidatus Saccharimonadales bacterium
ATCAATTCTAACTGCGGAGGGTGAGAAAGTGACGCCGCTTGAATATCCTTCGCTGGCTCAGCGCTAGCCTGGCACTGCTAGGTTTCGCCCACCTGCCAACCCCTACAACCAATACCATACCGACCGCACCCAGCGTGCAGCTGGTGCTTGATACCCGCTCAGCGGCAGGCGTTGTAGCCGTACCCAGCGCCCCAACCGATTTTGCGGCGCTCCTGCATGCCACTCCGGCGCTAAAGACCATAGCGACCACCCCTCAAGCTCCTACCACTGTGCACACAACCGCAGCAACCGCCCCCACCTACTCCATCAACTGGGCGGCTACCACGCCCGCTTATGCGCAAGGCTCCTTGCTCGGCGGTCTGGCATGTGCACCCACCGCGCTCGCCATGATCACCGCCCACTTCCATGCCGTTAACCCAAGCGTGGGCGCCCAAACCCCGGCTCAGTTCGTCGCCAACCTCCAACCCGGCGAGTTCATTGCTGGCGAAGGCGTGCCTTACACGGCGCTGGCCCGCCAACTGGTAGCTCTCGGCTACACCCAAGTTTCCGGCAATACCGGCAACACGCTCGCCAGCCTGCGCGCCGATCTTGCGGGTGGCCCCGTCATCGTTACCGCCGGTGCCGATACGCTCGGCCGACCCGGCTCCCACTCCCTGGTTGTGGTCGCCGTCTCAAACGACGCCAGTACCGTCATCCTCAACGATCCCGCCACCGGGACCCAAACCACCCTTTCGTGGGCTACCTTTGCGCACCTCTGGGCTGGTGGCAACAACGGCATTTTAATCGTACGGCCGTAAACGCCGACTTTCTAGATATAATTGCATCAGGTATAGCGAAGTAGCTCTTGAAAACCACCACCGAGGTATCAATATGGCTAAGGTTACTGAGGTTACACTCGCCCAGTTGGGCAGTCGCAAGCGGAGCGAGGGAGATGCTCTCGCGATTCTTCTCTGTAAAGAGCCCCACATTGAGCTGGTAGGGCCAAGGAGTTTCCGGCTGGACGATGGCTTCAAGGATAAGGGGCCATGGCTCGATACCAACCTCCCCCGTACCACCCACGGACGCGATACGCTGTGGCTGCTCGGCCGTCATATCGTTCGATATGAAATGCTCACCTGGGCCTGTACCCCTACCCTCCACGCCTATTCCTACCCCACCTCTAAGGCAGCCCTAGAGGCCTTCGCGGCCTTGCGAGATGCCTCCGAGACATTCCAGCGCATGCTCAGGCTCAAGTGAACATCAAGACTGCACGAGCAATTATCGCAGCGCTCATCTATTATTACTGGAGTTAACAGACCGACCGAGCGACGCGACGCCTGCTAGGACTACCCCTACGCCGATGCCAATTATTCTCGTCGAACCATACAAAAATGATGCCCCAATGAGTACGCCTAGGCTTACTCCGGCCAGAACTCTCGCTATCGGGGAGCGGGTCGCACCTTCAGCATCCCACTTCTTTCTCATATTTGCATCATGCACCCAACGCAACGTGCCTAGGCCAACCACAGCTATAACGAGAAGAATCGTAGTTGCATTAGAGCTACTGAGTAACGCCATTCTCTTCTACCCACCACCATTAACTATTAATACTTGGTGGAGCTAATAGGTGCCCTATCGAACCCCCAGGTTCAGGACCGCCTAAGACAATTGTCCACAAAGCTAGACGAGATAGCAAGCAGCGAGCCACAACACTATCTGTCGACCTTCAAGCGCCAGCGCCCGGCGCGGGCTGTAGCCGATGCCATCGCCAAAGCCCTAGTCGAAGTCGGAGGGCCAATGCGGATGCATGAGATCCATACGGCCGTTGAAGCTTTGATCGGCCAGCCGGTGCCCCGATCGACGATCAAGAGCTGCCTCCTGAACAACTCCGGCGTAGGTCGGCGCTTCGTGCGACTGGCGCGGGGACGGTATGGGCTAGCTACTTGATCTTGAGGCTACCGGAAGATTTGTCAGGGATTTCCCAGTACGGTGGCACCATCCGCACCAGCCACGCCGCTGTAGACTCCGACTCCTCAAGGCTATTAGCCTTAGTATCGATAAGGCCCAAAACGTCATAGATCGCTTGCCGAATGATCTGGTTGAGTTCCTTCATCTGAGTATCACTGAGGTGCTCGACGTGGAAATCCTCCATGCTATTGCGAACATGCATTGCAATCAGCACCGTGAGCTGCTGCCGAAACGGTAGTTTTTCGTAGTCAGCAAATTTCACACCGGCTCCATTTATCACTACTATTGTACCCCAGACTTACTGTCGCCCAACGCCCGATTGTGCAACGCAACCGGACACTCATGACGACCGATTTGCCCCACAGAGTAATGGTCCGGTATTGCTCGTGCTTATCGCCAAGTGGGGAGTTACACTGTAACTATGAGCCATCCGTCGGAAGATAATCCTCCCACCCCTGACCTCGCGACAGTGCGCCGCGCACTGGCCGAAATAGATCTGCGCAATGCAACGCACAATGAAATCATGACAATCGTGCAACCGCTTTTTGTAGGCTTGCTGGCAACAGCGATCTCTCTTGAGCCACCACAGATGCTCTACCGAGCGCGAGTGGCCAGTCGTCAACCTTCAACCCTCAGTGAGCTGTGGTACCCACCAGAGAAAGACGCCCGGGCTAATCGTGCCAACCGCCCCGGGCAACCGATCCTGTACTGTGCAGTTGGTGCTATCGAGCCTGTCTTTTTCGAGTTGCGGAATCTAACGGTAGGAAGCCATGTGACAGTACTCTGGGTAAGACTCACTCGCAGTCTGATTCTCCAAAACGTTGGCTATCAACCCGAGAACCTCAAGAAACTAGGCTCCCAGCGAACCGAGCGCCCGCCACACGCCCCTATAATCGAAGATCACCGCTCCGCCGAGATTCACCATCTGCTTGGAGACCTATTCACAGAGGCAGTACCCGCTGACGAGGAGTGGCGATACAAGGTTACGACCGTTGTAGCTGAGCGGCTTCTCGGAGAGAATGAGACGCCGATCGGAGGCATCATGTACCCCACAGTTGCTATGCAGGCAAATGCAGATAATGTGGCGATCCGTCGGAGCTTTGCGGATACCGGCCTGGAATTCGTACGCGCCGAGTATCGACGCGTTACCGCAATCCATGGCCCGCTTACCCTCGAAACGGATACGGTGGATGTAGCAAACTCGGTGCAAGACGGGGTGCTAGTGTGGCAGGGTGGGAAGGAGGAGTGGACAGTCGCTGGACGCACGGAACTCGCTATGACTGCCGAGGACAATCGCTGGGTCGCCCGCGACCAGCACGGCAATATCGTGCCGCCAGACCCGCCAAGGGTCTCTTAGCGCTCACAACGTACGCACCACAATTCGTTCAGCGTCGCCACGGTCTCGCTTTAATCTTTTTTCAGAGCGGCTCCCTGCTCCACGATGTCATAGGCCATAGCGATGAGGGCAGCAGCTAGCTTGTCGGCATCAATCTCTGGCCGACGTTGACTCTGAATCTTGATAGCGCGGTTTTGCCTGTATGGCTGATCGCCAAATGTTGGCGTTCTGCGGGCGGAATTTCTAGGCTTTGCCAATAAAAGTACTCCCTTGCTTAAGCAATAACCGCTACACCACTAATATATGGGGGCAAGCCATTCGGATACCTCCGCATAAACTGAGTGATGTTCGCCTGATAATGACTCGTCGCCTCTGCGCTAAGAAGCCAATCCTCAGCACTGGATACTAGATCATTTACAAAAGTGCGCACATCTATGTTCAATGCATCTTCCAACACATTGTTATGCGCTGTTATTGCGGTGTGCCCGGTCGCGTTGGGCTCAATAAATAGTATTCGCGAGTAGCCGCCCTGATGAGGCTCAAGCCTGCCTTGGTGCAAGAGAGAGCAGCGTAGGCCATAGCAGTCCAGGCCGGTCAGGTGAGTGCCAGCTGCTCCCCTATACTTGTGCGCGACATAACGATCAAACCAATCTATGTACCGCGTTTTGTTAGCCAACCCATCACTTGAATCAAGCGCCGAACAGATATCTGGGATAACTAGGGCACCGGAAAGCGATAGAAAATATAGATCAGTATTAGCTGCTCGGCGTATTTGATCAAAAAAGTCTTTCACATCTCAAGTCTAACACGCAGCATAGCGGGCAGTTTTTGGACCAGGTGTGGCTTACCCATTGGGCATAAGCAGTAAACACCCTAGTTGGATTCAAACCCTTATTTCACCTGTACGATACGGAGTTGTAATTGTGTTTAAAGCCTGTTCGAACCCAAATACCAGGTTAGAATCATTCCAATAATTCCAATGGTGGAGCTACAGGGATTCGAACCCTGGACCTCTTGCATGCCATGCAAGCGCTCTAGCCAGCTGAGCTATAGCCCCATATTCAACCCGGTTACGATACCAAATTCATCGCAGCCGCGCAACCAGTCGGCCCGCGAACCGCCTGTGCTCGTAATCGCGCGCTAGGGCGGCTAAACTAGCTTAAAAGGAGGACAGTATGGCTAACTACAAAATCGTCAAAGTTGATGAGGTGCGCGACGTACACGCCGACGGCCCCGATGAAATGCGCATGCTGCGAAATGATCTTGATTCCGAGCAAATTGCGCTGACCTACCGTCGCATTCCCGCCGGCCATCAATCCGCCCACGGCCACACCCACTCAAAGCAGGATGAGGTGCTCTTCGTGTTTGCCGGCACGCTGCGCGTAAAGCTTGATGACGAGATTATCGAGGTTGGTCCCAAAACCGCGCTCAAGATCGCCCCGGAGGTCAAACGCGGCTACCACAATACTGGCACCGAGGACGTGGAGCTGATTATCGTTTCGCCGCAGGCCGAGTTCGTTGATGATAATGGCGGCCAGCCGGATCCCGACTGGTGGCCGGCCGAGTAGCCCATTAAAAAAGGACGCTTGCCGCGTCCTTTTTTAGGTCTCGCCTAGCTCACCGCGAGTCTTGCCGCTCAATCGCTTTAATGAGCTCTTGCTTATTCATCGAGGAGCGACCCTCAATATTAAGCTTGCTGGCTCGACCGACGCGCGGCAAAGGAGCTTTGGCGAAAGCCTGGAGACTCACGACCTGAGCTGGCTGCAGGACCGAGCAAGCAAGCTTACTATTGAGGG
>JASLFZ010000026.1 GCA_030150485.1 Candidatus Saccharimonadales bacterium
TGGTGTTCACCGCCGTCTTTAATGGGGTAGCAGCGGTGCCGCTTATCCTGCTCATCGCTCGGATTGCGCGCAATGAGGGCATTATGGGGGAGTACAAGTCGGGCCGGCTCTCGCGTATTGTGGTGGGCGTCACCTTTGTGCTGATGGCCCTGGCCGCCGTTACTATGTTTGCCACCCTTGGCCACTAGATTTTCTTGTTAACAAAGTTATCAACCTCTTAACTTAGTTAACATTAGCTGAACACAAAAGCTGTCCTGCTTCTGCGCGCTCTGCTATAATCTTTTACAGATAAGAAGTTACCTAAAGAGAAACCAAAGTGTTCGAACAATTGTTTGGCTCAAAGACGCGAGTAAAGCTTCTCAGCCTATTTCTGAATAACCCAAACCGGCCGTATTATGTCCGCGAAATTACCCGTAAGGTTGATGAGCAGATCAACTCGGTACGCCGTGAGCTCTCCAACCTTTTGGCTATCGGTATCATTCGTAGTGAAAGCAACAACAACCGCCTGTATTACGAGGTCAACCAAACCTATCAGTTTTATGCCCCGCTGCGCTCCATCTTCACCAATATTGCTACCAGCGAGCCGGAACTGCAGGATGCTCGGGAGGACAACGAGCTGGTTAAAAAACTGCGAAGCACCGGTAACGTCCAGATCGCTTTTGAGACCGGTACTTTTGTGCGCGACGCGAGCGCCGGCACCGATTTCTTCATCATGGGTGATGTGAACCGTGCTAAGCTAAGTAAGTTTATTACGGAGCTGGAAGGGGAGCTGGGCCGCGAGATCAACTACACCGTCATGACTCCCGAAGAGTTTGATTATCGCCAGCGCCTCAATGATCGCTTTTTGGCTAACGTGTTGGGAGCAAAGAAAATCCCATTGGTCGACGAGCGTGGTAGCAAGCTCAAGCCCGCGCCCGCCCAGCTCGAAAACGACATACCGGAAGTGGCGGTTCCGGTCGATATTAAACTGTAATGAAATCTTAACGAGGAACTCATAAGTGGAACTTACATTTTTAGGGATGAACTGCATCCGCCTTACTGGCAAAGACCTGGCGATCCTGTGCGATCCCTTCCCAAAGAGTAGCGGCCTGCCCGACATTAAACTTACCAATGACGCGACTCTCCTAAGTGCACTGGGCGGTGAGCTACCCGTCAAAGCCGGCATGGTTATCGACGGCCCCGGTGAGTATGAAATTAAGGGTGCCTCGATCACTGGCGTCCCGGCCCGAATGCATATCGATGAGCCGGATGCGCCAGCGGCCGCAGCGGCCTACTCAATCCTCATAGATGGCGTTCGCATCGTTTATTTGGGCAACATTGCGCCCGGCCTCTCTAATGAGCAGGCCGAAGGACTCGGCCAGCCCGATGTACTGGTGCTGCCAGTTGGCGGCCACGGCCTAACGCTGGACGCCACCGCGGCGGCCAGTATCATCAGCCAGCTTGAGCCAAAGTACGTCGTACCTACTCACTTTGATGATGGCGCCACAAAATACGAAGTTCCCCAAGATCCGCTAGACGTCTTTCTGAAAGAAATTGGCTCTAGCCCCGAGCCTCAGCCCAAACTGCGTGTTACTACCAAGGAACTGCCACTCGAAACCACCGTGGTAGTACTGAGCCGACAGGGGAGCTAAGCTCGAAACAGATATGCTAGATACACTATCTAGGCAGTTTGAAGATGATGTCATGGGGGCACCCAAAGACCAACAGATTGATGCTTATATCGCCTTTGCCCTCGAGGTTATTCAACTGGCGGTAAGTAAGAAAATTAAAGTAGTCCAGGCTGGGGAGCTCCTTAAAAAGGGCATTCATCTAGAGGAGGTCGAGAATTCACCTCAATTGAGTCTCGTGACCTCCGACGCTGGCAAGGTGTCTCGTACCGACCTAGACCCTGGCAGCTGGCAAGATGCCTGGAAAAGCCTGCAGCTTTACGTCAATGATTGGGTTATCGGCAAGCGGTATCCGACGTTTTGGTATCTGTTTGCAAATTACGGCATATACAACGCCGAAAATCGGCTGACTCAGACAGTAACTGTCGACATTCGCCTTACTTCATCGCGTCGGCTCAATGCAGTATGCCCAGTGTCTGCCATTAAGCAGATGATTGAGGGGATCCAGGTCGAGAACCCAGCAGGTTCGGATAAAGAGATATATGCCCAGGTGTATAAAAATATTCCGCACCAGATAAATGAGTACCGCTGCATTAATAAGCGATACGACGAAAGTCTTGTGCGGGGAGGTTATCCCACCATCTATGATGAAGCGTTAGGCCGTGGCCTTCACTGAAGCGGGCTTCTTGGCCTTAGCCGGGGTTTTATCGGCCGTCTCGGTTTTGGCAACCTCAGCCTTGGCTTCGGTCTCGCGGCGATACTTCTCGAGCGTGCGCATGCACTGGGTACATATTTTCACCCGTACTTTGGTGCCATCTACTTCCAGTCGGGTACGCTGAAGATTTGGCTTCCACACCTTGTTCGTCTTCTTAAGCGAGAAGGGAACGCTGTGGCCAAATTGTTTGCCTTTTCCGCAAATTTCGCAGCTGTACGCCATGGCTAATAATTCCTAAATAACTCGGGTATCTTATCAGATTGGGTGGCTAGGGTCAACTCCAGACCACCAATACCGCCGAAGCGGCACTGGTGGCCGGAGGCGCGAGCGTGGTCTTAGCTCGTCGGCTTGGGGCTGGGTATCTGGTAGGCGGGGACTTTGTTGCGGCCCACGGTAACGTGGCCGGCGTAGGTCAGCTGGCCCCGTACCAGCAGGGAGTAAAAGGCCCGTTTGGCCAGTCTCGATGGCACCTCTGGAAGCCTCAGGTGCAATTGAGAAATCATCTGGATGTAGGCGAGTCGTTGTGACTCGCTCCTGAAGCAGTCCAAAATAGCCTGCTTCATCTCCTCGGTAGCTTGCTGCTCCTCGGGATCGACCACTCCCGCCAGAGCATCGTCTATCCGACGTATCTTGTCAGGAACCACAATAGTGCCAGTCAATTTTCAACTCCCTCAGATCTAGTGGATGTACTGCCTGCGACCAAACTGAGGCCTGCTCCTTGTTTTACCATGAGCTCAGCTTAACTTCAAGCAAACCTTGATAGTATACAATGGCTACATGAGTATTCTTGGCCTTGTATACATTGTTTTTGCCTATATTTTTGCGCTGACGCTGCACGAGTTTGCCCATGCGTTGGCTGGCGACCTACTCGGAGACCGCACCGCCCGCAACGAAGGGCGCCTCAGCCTCAACCCGCTCCGCCATATTGACCCTTTCATGACGGTGCTGCTGCCAGCCGCGCTGATTGTGCTGCACTCACCCGTGCTCTTTGGCGCGGCCCGGCCGGTGCCGTTCAGTCCGTGGGCGGTCAAGTGGGGGAGGTGGGGCTCTGCTACCGTAGCGGTGGCCGGGCCGGCTATGAACCTGCTGCTTGCCATTATCTTTGCGGTGATGGTGCGCTTCGTGCCGCTGAGCCAAACCGTCCTTGAGCTGTTCATTACTATAATTTCAATAAATATATCATTTATGATATTCAACCTTATTCCTATCCCGCCCCTCGATGGCTCGCGGATTGTCTACGCGGCTGTACCGCCCATTCGCGATACTTTTGATACCCTCGAGCGTAACGGTCTCGCCGTCATTTTTGTGCTGCTACTTATTGCCGGCCCTATCATCACGCCGATCATTAGTACCATTGCTTCAGCTCTCCTGAACCTGCTCGTGCCCGGTCTCACCGGCCTCTCGACGTAAGCTGGGTACCGGCGGTATAATAGAGACAGCTCTACAGCACTGGTAGTTCAGTTTATTTTTCCTGTATGAAACTTCTCCAGGGAGCCCTAGATTAGCTACCTGCGATTCGCAGCTAGACTTGCGGGCACCCACCTGCTACTAAGCGGGAAAGAGACTCCGGAACTACCGTGCTCGTGGAGGCTTTTTATTGTGTGATACTATTTGGGGGTTTACCGGGGTGTGGCGCAGTTGGTAGCGCGTACGGCTGGGGGCCGTGAGGTCGCAGGTTCGAGCCCTGTCACCCCGACCATAAGATTAGAAAGAATAGAATGGCAGAAACAAGCGCGGAGGTTATCCCGCAACCCGAACTTATTATTCATACCGACGGGGGCTCCCGAGGAAACCCGGGTCCATCTGCGGTGGGTGTTGTAATTACTACACCGAATGGTGAAAAAATTGAGGCATTTGGTAAATATATCGGCGAAACCACTAACAACCAGGCCGAGTATGGCGCGGTGATTGCCGGGCTTAAGGCTGCCGCGAAGTACCAACCCCAAAAAATTCAGTTTGTATTGGATAGTGAGCTGGTCGTAAAGCAGCTCAATGGTCTGTATAAGGTTAAACATCCCGAGATGCGCCTGCTTTTTCATGAAGTCCACTCGCTAACGGACGGCCTAACGGTGACATTTCGTCACGTCCTGCGGGCCCAGAATAAAGGTGCCGACCTGGAGGTAAATAAAGCTCTCGACGCAGCGGCGGCTTGAACCAGCCAGCATAACCGGGTACAATGATTTGGCTAAGGCTGCTGGATGGTCGCTCGGGTTCGCCCGAGAGGAAAGTCCGGACAGCATAGAGCAGGACGGTTGTTAACGGCAACCGGGAGCAAGCAGCGGTGGTTCTCTCGAGAAATCAGCGCAGCCCAAGCCCAGGGAAAGTGCCACAGAAACGATACCGCCTTAGAATTATTTAAGGTAAGGGTGAAACGAGCGGGGTAAGAGCCCGCAGCTCCCTACGGTGACGTAGGGAGGAGGTAAACCCCGTCTGCTGCAAGGCGGCTGGTGTATATGTTGCTCGCGTGCACCGGCGAAGACCGCATGAGCGCCCCGGCAACGGGTCGCCAAGATAGATGATCAT
>JASLFZ010000033.1 GCA_030150485.1 Candidatus Saccharimonadales bacterium
CCAAATCCTTACTGCCATCCTTAGCCGCCTTTTGCAGCAGCCGCAGGTTAATAACCGACTGGAACAGCGTTGAGCGCTTAGCTGTCACAATCTGCACGCGTTTCGAAGCCGACTTGGTCAGTTTATCGATCGCCGAAGTAATGTCCTCGTCGACCTCTAGATAAATTACGCCGTTGGTGGTGTTTTCGGTTGCCATAACTTAATTCTGCATCGTTTTACTTAATTTTTGCAAAATACTTTCACTTAAAGAGCCCGTATTAATAACGTCCAGGCCAATATTTGCGAGGCCCATCGGAGTAATATCAGCAAAGCTGGTGAGCTTGCCGGTCATATCCTTAACCAGCGAGACCATTGAAGGGTCGATGTGGCTCACAATCGGTTTGCGGGCAAAGGGCAGGTTTTTGTACCAGTCGCCCTTGAGGGCTGCCATCACCTGTGGCAAGCCGGTGCCGCCGCCGCACAGTAAAATTTTCGCCGGTAGGTGGTCCACTTTGGTGAACTCACTCAAAGAGAGCTCCACCCCGCTGAGCCACACCTTAATGTCTGCATTGACCGCCTCCTCCACCGCCGCCCGATCCTTCACGTGCGCTAGCTTACCCGCCGAGTAGTCGAGCTTCATCTCCTCGGCCTGCTCAAAGCTACAGCCAGCCACACTAGCAATGCGCTTGGTAAAGGTGCGGCCACCGATCCCAAACATTTTAGTTCCTTCGACGCCGCCATTATCGACCAACGCAATATCGGTGGTGCCGCCGCCAATATCAATAAAGATAGCGCTGAAATCGGCGGCGTCCTCACCACCGACGCTTTTGGCCACCGCAAACGGCTCGGCGGCAATATTAATGATATTTAAATCTAAATTATTGCCTACTTGCTGGAGCGCCCCAATGTGCACCATCGGCGCGAAAGCGTTAAACAGCTGGATCGAAACATCGCGGCCCTGAAAGCCAATGGGGTTGGTGACGCGGTAGCCATCGATCTGCACATCCACGATTGCTGTATTAACCATCTTCACGTCGATCTCTTGCTGACCGGTCTCCCAGGCGAGCGTTTCTCGCGCGCGCTCAAAGGCCCGCTCCTGCACTCGATCGAGAATCTGGCGCAGCTCGCCCATCTCAATCCGGCTCTGCGGATCGGTCCGCTTGTATTTAATGGTCGTCGAGGTTCCTTTAACTAACTCGCCGGCGATACCCAGCACCGCGTTTTTCGCCACCACGCAGGCGGTTTCTTCCGCCTGCTTAAGCGCGGCATCACAGTTATCGACCACCCCCGCAATATCCGTCACCGCGCCCGACTGCATATCAGTCAGCCGTTGGTGCTGCCGCCCCGCTCCAATAATCTCCACCTGATTACCATTAACCCGGCCAATAAGTGCTTTGACGAATTCGGTACCGATATCCAGCGCCACGAGGTACTGCTCGTGTTCGCCAGCGTGCTTCATTTTAGGTATTTTGGGAACTTTAAATGCCATATGGGTTTGGTACAATCCTACGAGATTATTGTAGCGTGCCCGGGCCACTTTTACCATAAGCAGCATTCTGCTATTGAAATTATCTGTTAAAGTTGTTAAATTAAGTTGTCTTATGCAGTCTCGTCCACTTTGAAGGAGGCGCTCATGGCTAAAGACCCCCTAGGGGTGGCTCGTAAAGAAGTATCGGCCGCACGTCGTACCCTCAAAGGTGCCCAAGGGCCACTGGTTGCCATGACTGATGGTTCCTCAGAAACCAAGGAGGCGCGAGCAATCCTGGATCGTCAGAGGGAGGCTGTCGCCCAGGCCGGATTCTGCATCGCTGCGGCGCTCAAGCAGCTCGATGACACTCGCTTTGCCAATGGCTACGCCTACGAAAGGCTGCGGAGGTGGATGGAAAAGCCCAGCAGGCATAGGCTCGACCACACCGCCACTTTGGCCTGGGCCAACTTTCTGCTTAGCCTCCATTACTTCGATCCGAGCGTCCTGTTCGGTCGGAGCGGCAGGCAGCATCACGCCAAGCAGTAGCTGACATGGACACTCCTCAACCGCTAACGCGACCAGAATCGCTTTGGCGGTTCTGTGTTTTTACTGGTAGAACGTCAGTGTAGACGGCTGCTGCATAGAGTTATGAGTATGCTGAAGCTCATACATGCCCACGCTCACACCCGCAATCAGCACCAAGCTGATCATTAATTCAAACACTACTGAGCCATTGCGGCTCGTGCCGTTTAGTAACTGCATTTCACACCCCTTTTTGTTTTTTTGTACTATTTGATTCTATTTAAGCAGAAATGCTTATGCTTCCGCAAGTGTTTATTCGACCACCGCTTTAATCCGTCGCACGCCGGCGCTCGAAGACTCTTCTTTTTGAATCCGGAACCGGCCGATCACCCCAGTATGCTCTACATGGGGGCCACCACAAATTTCGACGCTGAACGGCGGCTGCCCTTCCGAGCCCATAAAGTAGACTTTGACCGTTTCGCCGTACTTATCGCCAAACGCGCCCTTAGCACCGAGCGCGAACGCCTCAGCCGTGGGGTGCTCCTCGAACCACACCTTTAAGTCCTTTTCGATCTGCTCATTAACGATTCGCTCCACCGCATGCTTTTCTTCATCGGTCATCTTGGCGTCATGCGAGAAGTCGAACCGTAGCCGCTCCGGCGTAATGTTGCTGCCGCGCTGCACCACATGATCGCCCAACACCTCTCGGAGCGCCTGATACATGAGGTGCGTCGCCGTATGCAGCTTCACCGTCGCCTCGCTCTGATCCGCTAAGCCGCCCTTAAATGTGCCGGCCGTAGCCGTGCGGGAGCGGTTCTTTTGCTCGGCCATCAGACGATCAAAGTCCTCAGGCCATTGATCGTCTACGGGAATATCCAGCTGGCCGGCCTCTTCTATGCTCAGTTCCGGTGGAAAGCCGTAGGTGTCAAAAAGGGTAAACATGGCCGCACCGCGCAGCTGGTCTTTAACGATTTTCTTGAACTCGCGCACACCCCGCTCCAGCGTGCGGCGGAACAGCTGCTCCTCGACCCGCAACGCCTCCAGCACCTCGATCTCTCGCTCGCTTACCTCGGGATACGTGACGCCGTACAGCTCAATCACCCGCGCCCCAATCGTTTCACACAGCTTATCGGTAATTCCCAGACGCAAGCCTTGGCGGATTGCCCGCCGCAGTAGCCGCCGCATCACGTAGCCCTGGGCGGTGTTGTTGGGGCGCACTCCATCCGTTCCGATCATCACCGCCGAGCGCAAGTGGTCGGCAATGATACGCATGGCCGCTTGCTCATCCTGATACGTCTTCTCAGAAAGGCGCTCCACCTCCGCAATCAGCGGCGAGATTAGATCAATTTTAAAAACATCAGGGTCATCATTCGCCGCCGCTGCGATGCGCTCCAAGCCACCACCAAAATCCAGATTTTTTTGCGGCAGCTCGTCAAAGCCACCCGCCTCATTTTTGCGATAGGTCATAAAAACATTGTTGCCAATCTCTAAAAAGCGGCCGCAGTCGCAGTTGGGATGGCAGTGCTCGCCGAACGCCGGGTCGTGAGGCGTCCCAAAGTCGTAAAACATCTCCGAGCTGGGACCACCGGGCTCACCAGCCGGCATAGCCTTAGGCAACCCAGAGCGCGTCCACCAGTTTTTAGTAGCGTCATAGTAAAAGATCCGCTCCCCCTCCTTCATGCCGCGCCGATACCCATCGGCCTCACTACCCATGTCCGCCTCCTTAGCCGTTATACCGGCGGCCTCAAACTGGACGCGCCATAGCTCCGCCGCCTCCGCATCCTTAGGGATGTCGTACTCCGGCGCGCCCATAAAAACGGTGACATAGAGTTTCTGCGGATCGATGCCGACCTTTTTGGTCAAAAACTCCCACATCCAGGGGATTTGCTGCTCTTTGAAGTAATCCCCCAGGCTCCAGTTGCCGAGCATCTCGAAGTAGGTGGTGTGGCGATTATCGCCAATCTCGTCGATATCCTCAGCTCGAAAGCAGGTCTGAGAATCGGTGAGCCGCTGGCCGGCAGGATGATCCGCACCGAGCAAATAGGGGATCAGTGGCTGCATCCCGCTGCCCGTAAACAGCGTTGTGGGGTCGTCCTGCGGCACCAAGTTCGCACGCGGAATAATAACGTGGCCGTTGGCCCGCATAAACTCAAGGTATTTAGTTCGAACGTCGTTGGTGGTCATGAGCTATTTCTTGTATTGTAGCGCGTTCACCGCTGGCAATAGTGTCAGAATCGAGTTCCGAGCGCTCAAACCAGCGTATTTCTTTAGATTCCGGACCAGCTGTTACATTACCCTCTACGGCTACCTCGTAGCAAATAAAGCAAAAATGGATTAGGTCTATGTTCATATGGCGACGCTGGCCGCTCCCAAAACCGACCAATACCGGTTCGGGCGAGATGGTTAGGCTACCTTCGACAGCCAGCTCTTCTTGCAGCTCCCGCTCCAAGCCCGCGCGGGCGGCTTCACCGTGATCGAGCCCGCCGCCCGGCAACGCCCAGTGAATATTTTCCCGCACCAAAAGCAGCTGCTCCTCGCGCCAAATAATAGCCTTGGTCGATATGCGATAAAATGCACTGGGTATAATAATTTTCTGGCTTGCCATGAGCGAATTGTATCGAGTGGCGGCGGTTTAATCAAAACTTAATTTGTGGGTGGCATACTAGCGATGTAACAGCTGGTGCTCCGGTGGAATGCCGGGGCGGTTGATTGGGGTCATCTAAGAAGTGGCTAGGGCTCCTAGTCCCTCGTGGGTTCGAATCCCACTTCCACCGCCAGCTGTTGCGAAAAAGGACGCCTCACGGCGTCCGGGTCATCTAAGAAGTACTTTTTATAGTAGCAAGTTTTCGGAAGACTTTAAAGTAGCTACCCTGTCTAGCACCCCACCCCCAAGAACCACGGCTCCATCGTACAGTACCGCCGACTGGCCGGCGGCAAGCGCTCGCATTGGCTTCGCCAAAGACAGAGTATTGTGTTCATTAATGGTGCAATCAACCAGCTCGCCACGGTGTCGCAGCCGCACCTGATAGGTCGCGCCCACCGCTGGTGCGGCTCCAATCCAGTGGAGATCATGCAGCTGCAAGTAATCGCTGGAAAGCTCCAGGTCGTTGGGATTATCGGTTACAAAAACCGTATTGGTAGCCATATCTTTACCCGTTATATAGAAAGGCTTACCGCCCCCTACGCCCAGGCCTTGGCGCTGACCGATAGTGTAGAAAATGGCGCCATCGTGCTGGCCAATCTCGCGGCCGTCTTTCACGATCGGTCCGGGCTCCGCCGTTACATACTGCTGCAAGAAAGCCTTCATCCCCACCGGCCCAATAAAACAGATGCCCTGCGAGTCTTTTTTAGCTGCCGTCGGCAGATTCCACTTGGCCGCTAGTGCCCGCACCTCGGGCTTGACGTAGTCGCCAATCGGCATGATCGTGTGCGCCAGCGCTCTGCTGCTCACCCGATACAAAAAGTAGGTCTGGTCTTTAGCGTCGTCAACGCTGCGCCGCAACCGCCCCTCCTGCACTCGCCCGTAGTGTCCGGTGGCGATCTGGTCCGCGCCATCCGTCAGGGCAGTCTCTAGAAACAGTTTGAACTTAATCTCCTGGTTGCACATGATGTCCGGGTTGGGCGTGCGGCCCGCTTGATACTCCGCGACCAAATAGTCAACCACCTTTTGATGGTACTGCTGCTGGAAGTCGTACACTTTAAAGGGAATATCAAGGTGGGCAGCCACCGTGCGAGCGTCGTTCAGGTCATCCTGCCATGGGCAGCGTACGCCGGCCAGATCGGCCGCCCAGTTTTTCATATAAATGCCCGTGACGTCATGGCCAGCACGTTGCAGCAACGCCACCGCCACCGAGCTATCCACGCCACCACTTAAGCCAACAAATATCTTCATAACTGCCTAGTATGCCAGATATATCGCCACGAGGCCACTCAGTTCGTAGCCGGCGGGGTCTTGGTCGACCAGGTGTATACGATCTTTTGGAGTTCAGAAAACGTCAGCCCAATCGTGTAGGGTTTGGTCCACCATGAGTTTTTGCGCCAGACACTATCGGTTGCGGAATGGTTGATAACCACCACGCCCTTGCCAAGGGAGCGGTGAAAGTCGATGCTGGCCCGACGCTGATGATAGGGCGAGGTCACCAAAATAATCGTGCGGGCATTGTGGGCACGGATGATCGGCGCGGAGTCAGCCGCGTTTTGGGCGGTTGTCGTAGAGTTATCTTCGGTCACGATAGCGCTTTTTGGAACACCCTGGCTCACCGCATCGGCGCGCATCACCGCCGCATTAGATGGCCCCGAAACATCGGCCGCCGCCCCCGAGAACAAAATCGTTGGCGCGTACCCTTCCTCGTACAGCAAAACGGCCTCGCGAGTACGCTGAGTCGTCTCGCCGCCGCTGATGGCGACGATCATATCAGCATGCTGCAGGCGATCCTGGGGCGACAGGAAAAAGCCAATCCCCACAATCAGCAGAGCCACCACGCCAGCGAGGACGACCAGGCTAATAACAAACCGTTTGAAAAAACGCATACTGCTATTGTACCGGATTTAGTCTTTAGAAAGGTGGCGTACTCGAGGCACAACCCGTGCCATCACCGCTGCAACTCCTGACAGCTCGGCAGTTGTGGTTGGGCGGCCAATCGTCAAACGTAGGCTTGATGCGGCCTCAGTACGGCTGCGCCCAATCGCTAGCAACACGTGCGAGGGGTCTTGGCTGGCCGCGGTGCAGGCCGACCCGGTTGCTACGCCGATACCGGCCGCATCAAGATGGGCCACGAGCGTTTCGCCGCGAGCGCCGACAACAAGAAAGTTCAAATAGCCCGGCGCTCGCCGGCCGCCGCCGTTCAGTGCGAGGCCCTCAACCTGCTCCTGCAACTGGCGCCACAG
>JASLFZ010000049.1 GCA_030150485.1 Candidatus Saccharimonadales bacterium
CTTATTGATAGTGATACCACCCGCCAGCAGATCGGTGGTCGATTCCGACCGCGTCACGCCGCTGGTACCGTCAGCCCAATGGAGCACCGCCGTGTTCGCCACCGGAGTTACGGTAAACGCCGAAGCACCGTTCAGCGTCACGTTAGCCTTGAGCGTCTGCGGCATAGCGGTGGGCGTCGCAATCGTCGCACACACCGTCTGCGCAGTAGCAGAGGTGGGCGGACAGCTCGTGTTAAGACTCACCTTCACTTTAAGGGCCGTGCTGTTAGGAAGCACCTTCGGGTTGGCATTGTTATCGATATAAATACGCAGCGAGAGCACCTCGCCATCGTGGACGGTGGCGCCAGCGTGATATACGCCGGTCGTAGTGTTGGCAACACTCAGAAACTGCGCTTCGTTGCCGTATTTAGGGTTATTGGTGTGGCTGTTGAGTACGATGTGGCAGCCCGGTCCGCTAGCGTTCACGCAGGGTGCCGCGGTCCCACCGGTTTGGGCAAAGGCCGCCGCCGGAATAAACAAACTCATAATAATAGCCGCAAGCTGCCGCATATCGACTCCACGTTAGTGCCTTAACCATAGGCCAACAGATGTAATTTGTCAACACGCACAAGAGCAATTGGGCGTTTCCCCAAATGCAAACAGCCCCGGATCTCCAAACGGAGGGGGCTGTTTGCTTACTTGCACGAGGCAAGCGCCAACTAGAGTATCGGGGCCGAAGCCCCGCGCTCTAGGATGGGGTGTACTTACTTACGGTTAAGCAGTGAGTTGGCCAAAGCCTTCTTACTGCGGCGGTACATAACGGCACCGTAACCGATAACGCCGGTACCGGCGGTTCCGGCCAAACCAGCCAGCTCATCAGCACCGGTCTGCGGCAGAGTGGTCTGCGGAGCAGGGGTGCTCGGAGTGGTAGGAGTAGTCGGAGGGGTCGGGCAGTTTACCTTAGCTTTGAAGTTAACGAACTCACCGGTTGAACCGTTGAGGTTACCAACATTGATACCACCATTGGCGATACCATCAGTCAAAGGCTTAACAGGCTTACCACTACCGTCGAAGAGTTCGGTTGAACCGTTCTCATAGGTCAGGCCAGAAGCAGAACCAAGATCGACGTTAACGGTACCACTGGTACCAGCAGAAGCGCCGGTAGAAGGGGTGGCGGTCATATTTGAAGTACCGCTGCTTGCCAGGGTAGCATTCACCATGATGTCCGTCAGGTCACCATAGGCAACGTTGTGCAGATCGATGCTGTACTCCAGCTCATCACAGGCGTTAGCTTTAATTGAGCTAGCGTAGCTACCGTTTTGCGTAATGTCTTTTACTTTGTATACTAGTGAGCCGCCTTCCAGCTGGCCCGGGCTGCTCGCCAAAACCGGCGACAGGCTAATCGTGGCAGCAATGGTGGCAGCGCCAGCCAAAGCCGTGAACTTAGATAGATTTTTCATAATCATTCTCCTTTATATGTAACAAGTTAAGTTAGATTGATGTCTTTACCAGTTGGATAGTCATGGAACTTCAAGTGGAGTTGAACTCCACGCCCGTAGGCGTGGAGTTCAATCCGAACTTCTGTTTGCTTTGCTAGCCGGGACGAACTACTTCAGGCGAGGGGTCTATCTTGACCGGCACGATGACTTGAGCCACAAGGCTCGGGTGCTGGTTATCCCGCACCGTGATCGTGACATGGTCGTATTCGCCGGCAGGAACCTCTCCGGGAGCAGCGTACGTGACGCATACTTCCTGAAGTCCTGCAACGGTCGCTGTAACCAACCGGGTTTCGCCTATCGGTCCGAAGGCCCCATATTCGGGTCCCTCCGTCAACATCCCGGTGTCACTTCCCCACATCTGCACCGTAGCGCAGAAATTGGGATACGTGGTACCGGCCTCGACGTCATTTGGTTTCGTAACGTCGACGAACACTGGGGGCTGCGGTGTTTCGCAGTACGGGTACGTTCCGACTTCGCCTTCTTTACATTTTGGCGTGTGACATTTCGGGTACGTGCCTTCTTCACCGGGTTCACATTTGTGTTCCGGTTCTTTTTCTTCGCATGTCCCCACTTCGTGGCACGTCGGAAGGTGACAGTCGTTGGGAGCCCCAATTTCACCCTGCTGCGGGCAGACACAGTTGGCACTGTTGTTGCTTCCTGCGGTGACCGAGCAGTAGATGATCTGCGTGCCTTCGCACTGCACATTTCCGCTGTTGGTGCCGGAGATGTTGATTTCGCAGAACTTTTCCTTTTCCTTTTCTTTTTCTTTCGGGGCTTCTTTGGGGTGTTCCGGCGCCGGTTCCGTACGAACCAGCCTCTTCCTGGTCTTTTCCTTCATCACTTTCGTGACATGGACTGTCGTCTTGCACAGTTTGAAGACCGGGCCCGTAACGAAGTTCCGGCAGTACGCCTTCATGATCGGGTTGTAGGAGTAGCAGACACGCTGCTTCTGGCTGTACGTGGTCGTCACCTGGATGGTTTCGACCTCGAATACCTCCGTTGTACCGTTTGCCTGAGCTTCCTTGACTTCTTCAGACTTCACGGTGTGTTCCGAGGGCTTGCCGATCTGCTTCTTCTTGCCCACGTTGACCACCGACTTCTTGCCACGAATAGCGAGCACCTTTTTCTTGGAGTGACCCAAGAGTCCCCCGAACGGTTCGTACGTGAAGCCGTTGCAGGAAGTGTTCGTGCTAAGCGTGTACCCTTCCGGCGTGGTCACGACGACCACGTTCGGAGAGTTGAAGAGCGCCCAGAACGTCTGATCCGCGTGCATCATCCCGTGTTCACGAAGTTCATGGGTCAGCGACGGAATCCTCTTGGCGCCTTCACTGGTGTGGTAGTACGCGGCTGCTTCCTTCTTGTTGTTGAATTCGGGGCCGCAGTACGCACCAGCGGTTGCGACTGAGAGAGACAGGGCGGCCACGACAAGCGCGGCCAGGATGAGGAACTTCCTCATGGCGGTAGACCTCCTGTGGCGGGTTGTCATGGACGTGAAGCTTGCCCCGAACACCGGGGCAACTGCCTGAACTCGATTGCTCTTATTCATGGCCGTGGACCTCCAGTGTCGGGGAAGTGCGATGTTGTCCGGCCGAACGCGATCGCAAAGAGTGATGTGCTGCAGCCTGCAGATAGGTCGTGGGCGGCACGAACATACCTGCAGAATGCAGCACAACACGGGTCACGCGTTGGCCAGCTAGCTATATAACAGTAGTCGGATGGGTCTTGATGACCCATGACTATCCAACTTGTTAACTTGTCAATGATCACTCGTTGGCGCTAATAACTCTCGTTATCTGCTCACCTCAGAGTTGATGCTAAACAATATACCATTCTTATGCTTTTTTGTCAAGCACTTTTAGTGCTAAATACCCAAGATATACTGTAGCTAATTTCGCCTGTGCAGCATTATGCTACCTGTTTGGAGATAAGTACAAGCGAAATTAGGGTGTTATTACGAAGCGCTTTTGATCATTTGAGTGTATTGCTCGGGCATGGCCTGCTCCTGCAAAGCCAGATAGTCGTACTCAAACGCCGGGAACTGATACTGATCGAGTTCTGGATACTCACCGGTGGCACGCGCCATCTGAACGGCCTGGCGGCACTCCTTAATCTCACCCACGCACTCGAAGGGCTTGTGGCCCTGGATACCGAGTAATTCGCGATAGGTATGCTCCAGATCGGGTTTGGTGAAGAGATTCTGTCCCCCGAACAGATCAATAAGCTGGTTTTTGGGCACAAATGGCGCAAATATCAGGAACACGAAGGCACATTTGGGGCACTCGCCACACCAGTGCAAGGGATTGACGTTCCCCTGCTTAAAGTTGCGATTACAGGAGGTAAAGACCCCTTGATACTTGGTGAGCCAGTGTTTGGTAAAGAGCTCGGCAATCCGCAACTCGCTAAACGGCCGTAATAAGGAGAAGTAGCACACCGAGGGCGAGATATTCGTGGTGACGTACTCCTGAAAGTCCCGCTCAAAGGCCAGCGTTTTAGAGTACTGGTGATTCACCTGCAGCCCATGATACTCCAGATTGACCTCGCCGGCCGTGGCATCGTTCGTCATTACAATATCCTGCTTGCCCGATAGCAACGCCGTAATCACGGCCGTAAACGCCAGGATGGCCGAGATCGGCACGTGGCCATTGTAGGCGCCCTGCTGGTTGAGCTGCAGTAGCTGGGGGTCGATCTGGCGGTCCACCGGCAGATGCGGGCTACCAATCCGCTCGATCAGGGGTGCCAACAGATCGGAGTGGCTGACGGTCCAGGTGGAAAGCGGGATGTTAGCCTGCCGCAACAGCTCCACGCTCACCAGTGAATCCTTACCGCCCCCAAGCGGTACCAGCGCTCCCGACAGGTTGGCAACGGATTGGGCGTGCGCCTGGGCATCCGGATCAACCGGAAAGATAATCTGATCCGGCGGCGTCAGATCGTTGCGGACGTAAAACTCGCCCAAACCGTGTCGGTACACCGTCGCAAAAAAGTCGGCTTGCGCCGCCGTCAGGCCACCCTGATTCACCATAATCCCATCTGGTAGGTAGGTTTTATAATAGGAGATGCCGGCCATCATAAAGAGGCCAAAGCAGGCGCGATCCAGAGCGGCCGCATCGAGCTGTTCGGCAAAAGCGAAAGGAAAGCTGAACGTCTCGGTGAAATGGATGGCGTCATCAAGTGCGTAGTGCAGCTGCAGCTGCTTGGTTTTCAGATCAAAAGCATAGCTCTCGAAGCGGAACTGGTGGTATTTGGTACTCATGATGCCTTCTTGAGTTGGGTGACGGCCCGCTTAAAGGCCTCTCCCCGCTCCTGAAAGTTCTTGAACATATCAAAGCTGGGGCAGCCCGGTGAAAACAGCACCACATCCCCAGGCTGGGCGGTGCTGGCCGCCAGCTTTACCACCTCCGTAATATCGGCAGGAGCTAGCTGGAAATCAGTATAATCCACCACCTGCAGCGCCGCGGTGATCTTGGGCGCCACCTCGCCCAGCACAATCACCGATCTGATAGTACTGGTGCGGATAGCTTCAGCCAGCCGCCCAAACGACTGCCCCCGATCATGGCCGCCCACAATCAGCACCTTGGGCTCCGTAAAGGCATTGATAGCGGCCACCGTGGGCTCAGGATTGGCCGCGTAGGAGTCGTTAATGTAGGTGGTGCCCTTAATCTCCCCCACCCGCTCTAGCCGATGCTCCAGGCCGGTAAACTCCCGGATGGCACTCCTAATAGGGGCCGCATCTTGAACGATGGGCCAGGTGGCACCGATGGCAGCGCAAACGTTATCCCAGTTATGGCGGCCCATCAGCGCAATATCAGATGTGGTACAGATAACCGTACTCTCCATCATGACGGACTCGCCATCCGTCCAGGCACCGGTGGGGTCGTTATAGGGCAGCTGGTCGCCTGGTGCGCCGAGACCGCTCTGGAGCGAGTAGACATTACAGGCATTAAATACTGCACGATCGCCCTGCTCCTGATGGGCAAAAATGTTCTGCTTGGCGGTGAGGTACTCGTCCATATCCATATGCCAGTCTTGGTGATCTGGGGCTATCATCAGCATGACCCCCACATGCGGGCTGTGGCGCACATCAATAAGCTGGAAGCTCGACAGCTCCAGCACCACCCAGTCATCTGGCTGGATTTCAGCCAACAGATCAAGCGCCGGCGTGCCAATGTTGCCGGCCAGATGGGCGCGGTGGCCAGCGACTGCAAGCATTTTGGTAATTAAGGTGGCGGTGGTACCTTTGCCCTTGGTGCCGGTCACGCCAATGATCTTGGCGGGGCACTGCTCGAAGAACTCGGTCGTAACCGAGGTTATTTTGGTGCGATCGAGACCAGGGTTAGCGGCTAGGATATCCTGCGGCTTAACGCTGGGTGAGCGCACAATGCCCTCGTACTGATCTAAGCCCTCAAGATAGTTGGGGCCATCTTTGATATCCCGAATCGTTACCTGGTGGCCACGGCCCCTCCAGTAGCGTTCGGCGGATTTCCCCTCTACTCCATAACCGAGAACCGCGACATTCATGCAGCTAGCGACGTCCCGCCTTCTTCTTGGCGGCCCGCGCTTCGGCGCGACGGGCGGCGCGACTGCCAGTGGCAAGAGCGCCAGATGAGGAGGAGGTTTCGGCACCGGCCTGGCTGGTGTCGCTCACCTGTTGGGCGGCAGCGGCGGCTTTGGTAACAGCGGTTTCAACCGGCTGCTGTAGCGGCTCTTGGCTGATCTGGGCGCGCAGAATGGTTCCGGCAACCTCGGCCTCAATAATGCCAACCAGCCGCTTGTAGAGCCGGAAGCCCTCGTTTTTATACTCCACCAACGGATCACGCTGACCGATGGCGCGCAGGCCGATGCCCTCGCG
Source organism: Candidatus Saccharimonadales bacterium (assembly GCA_030150485.1). Taxonomy (GTDB): domain Bacteria; phylum Patescibacteriota; class Saccharimonadia; order UBA4664; family SCTI01; genus JASLFZ01. Next base: position 6,325 of record JASLFZ010000049.1, read on the forward strand.
TAAGCGATCCATCGCCTCGAGGTGTTCGATCCAGAGACGATCAAGCACCTGTAGATAGATGAGGCGCTCCAGGAGGCGCATAGTGGGAGCGCTAAACTCCTTTTCGCGGGAGTCGTACAGATTGTGGGCGTAGCTAGTGAGCGTGCCGGCTACATCCCGAGGATCGGTGGTCTTGAGCTGCTCAATGATCGCCGTATCGAGCGGCATGATGGCGCCGGCCTGTTCCAGGACGGTGTCGATTTCAATGATGCCGGTGCGAGTGTCGATGTGGGTAGTCACCAGGTTGGCAAAGGCGGCCTCGAGCATGGGCTCGATATCGGGGCGCAGGTTTCCGGATGTCAGCGCCTTGCGCCGACGGCTATAGATAGCCTCACGGTGCTTGTTCATGACGTCGTCGTACTCTACCAGCTGCTTGCGGATATCGAAGTTGTGGCCCTCCACCTTCTTCTGGGCGCTCTCGAGACTACGACTAACCACCGGGCTTTCCAGAGGCGTAGAGTCATCGATGCCGAGCGTTTGCATCAGGCCGGCGACGCGCTCGCCGCCAAAGATACGCATCAGGTCATCTTCAAGGGAGACATAAAAGCGGGTGGAGCCGGGATCGCCCTGGCGGCCGGAGCGACCACGCAGCTGGTTATCGATGCGGCGCGACTCGTGACGCTCGGTACCGACCACATGGAGACCGCCGAGATCGGCCACCCCCTCGCCCAGCACAATATCGGTACCACGGCCGGCAATGTTGGTGGCAAGGGTAACGGCTCCCTTTTGGCCAGCATTGGAGACAATGCCGGCCTCCTCCTGGTTGTTTTTGGCGTTTAGGACGTGGTGCGGTATGCCGGCCTGGTTAAACAGATTAGATAGAATCTCGTTTTTCGAGATACTAACGGTACCCAGGAGCACTGGCTGACCCTTAGCGTGACGCTCTTTGACGTCCTCCACCACCGCCAGGAACTTGCCCATCTCGGTGCGATAGATGCGGTCGGCATGGTCTTTACGTACCATTGGCTGGTGTGTTGGGATGGTGGTGACCTCGAGCTCGTAGATTTTGGCAAACTCCTCCGCCTCGGTGGCAGCGGTGCCGGTCATACCGGCCAGCTTTTCGTACAGCCGGAAGTAGTTCTGGAAGGTGACGGTGGCCAGCGTGAGGCTCTCCTGCCGGATCTGAACCCCCTCTTTGGCCTCGATAGCTTGGTGCAAGCCCTCGTTGTAGCGGCGGCCGTGCATCAGGCGGCCGGTGAACTCATCGACGATAATTACCTCGCCCTCGCGCACCACGTAATCGCGATCCTTCTCGAAGAGGGCCTGGGCCTTGAGGCTTTGCTCAACGTGGTGCACGTCCTCGATTAAGCCGGCCTCATAAACGTTATCGACGCCGAGCGCTTTTTCGAGCTTGAGGATGCCATCGTCGGTGACGGTGACGGCCTTGAGTTTCTCATCAACCACGTAGTCCTCTTCCGGGTTGAGAGTGCGGGCGAGGCGGGCGAACTGGACGTACTTATCGGTGCTTTCTTCGGCCGGTGCGCTGATAATGAGCGGGGTGCGGGCCTCGTCGATTAAGATGGAGTCGACCTCATCGACGATGGCAAAGTGGAGGCCGCGCTGGACCATCTGGCCGGCGTCGCTGACCATGTTGTCGCGTAGGTAATCGAAGCCGAACTCGTTGTTGGTGCCATAGGTGATATCGGCGGCATAGGCCTCCCGGCGACTGACCGGGCGCAGATGCTGGAGGCGCGGGTCGTCGGCGTTTTCGTCTACAAACGTGGGGTCAAACAGATAGGCCGAGACGCCAAAGGTGGCCTGAGGGACGATAATACCAGTAGTAAGACCGAGAACGTGATACACCTGAGCCATCCAGCCAGCGTCGCGACGAGCCAGATAGTCGTTAACGGTAACCACATGCACACCCTTTCCGGTGAGCGCATTCAGATAGGTTGGCGCGGTGGCGACAAGAGTTTTCCCCTCACCGGTGCGCATTTCGGCAATTTTGCCTTCGTGAAGCACAATTCCGCCGATTAGCTGCACATCGTAGTGACGCTGGCCGATAGCCCGCTTGGCGGCCTCGCGGACGGTGGCGAAGGCCTCGGGAAGGATATCGGTGAGACTGGCGCCGTCTTGAAGGCGTTTGCGCAACGCCTCGGTTTGAGCCTTCAGCTTGGCGTCGCTGAGCTTAGCAATCTTTGACTCGAGCGCCGTGGCCTGGTTAACCTTGAGCTGCGCGCGACTAATTTCGCGGGCGTTGGGGTCACCTAAAATCTTTTTTAACAGATTCATAACCTGATTATTGTACCATAGCGACCCATGATGAAGGTACACAGCGCCACTGTTATTTATTGATACATAGTTACAATAAGGTCGTCATGCGCCGGATTTTAGCATGACAGCTTGGGCAAGTGCCCTTAATGGTAAGTTGATAGCTGGTTTGATGCCATTTTCCGGCTGCAAGCATAGTACTGATGGCGTCATTAATAGTTTGGTTTTTCACCGGCCGTTCATAATAACAGCGCGTGCATTGGAGCACGCCCGGAACATGACGAACAGGTATTACCGGTACAAGCATTAGGGAGCCGTCCGACAGAACTTGAGCTAGAAGCCCGGCACGCTCCAAGACAGCTACGTTGCGATAAAGATTTATGCGCTCAATACCAGCGCGCTTTAAAAGCGGTACTAACTGTGGCTTAGTGCGACGTGGATAGGAGCGGATAAGCTCGATAAGCTGCAGTCGTATTGCGGTAGCCCGATACCCAGCGGCATTTAACGCCAGTTGATCCGAAAAGTTTCTAGGGTGTACACGCTTCTGCATATACCCACCGTAAAACTTAAAAATGAATTTTTTCTTACGGCTAGCTATTGTAACTATGCATCAATAAATAACAGTGTTTGTGAGTGAGCGATCGCCGCTCGGTGTGGCTACGCTTATTCTTCGGGACTAACGATCGGTTCGCGGCTCATGATCTTGGCAAACAAGCGCTGGCGACGATTCTTGGCTGGTTCATGTTTGCTTTTATAGGTTAAGATCTGGCTTTTAAGCTTCTGTTCACAGATATCGATGGCGGCATACATATTGATGGCGGCGTCTCGGGCGTGCATACGCTCCCCTTTTACCTCGAAGTGAGCGTCACAAACGCACTGCTGATCTTGGGTGTGAGACTCATCAAGTTCGAGCACTACCTGACCAAAGAGGCCGTCACGCGCATGTTTGGGAAGGTATTTATCGAGGCCGCCAAGCTTTTGTTCGACGTAGCCCACGATCTTATCGTCGAGCTCATAGTGCCGGCCGGTGGTTTGTAGTTCGATCATAGTACCTCCTTACCATAATAAGGTTGCAGCGCTTTGGGCACGTGGACAACGCCCTCAGTATCCTGGTGATTTTCGAGCAAAGCAATGGGCATTCGGCTGAAAGCGGCAGCGGTGCCATTGAGCGTATGAACGAACTGCGGCTTGCCGGCCGCATCGCGGGTGCGGATGTTCAGGCGGCGCGCCTGATAGTCGGTGCAATTAGAGCAGCTCATGAGCTCGCGGTAGGTGCCCTCAACCGGACTCCAGTACTCAATGTCGTACTTTTTGTAAGCCGGGGCACCCAGGTCACCGGCGGCGATGCGCACCTTTTGATAGGGAATCTCCAGCTGCCGACAGATCTGCTCCTCGATTTTGACCAGTTTTTGATGGTACTTTTCACTATCTTCTGGCTGGCAGAACACATACATCTCAATTTTGTTAAACTGGTGCACGCGGTACAGTCCCTTACTGTACTTGCCGTAAGCGCCGCCCTCGGTGCGATACGATGGGCTGTAACCGGCATACAAGAGGGGCAGCTTGGTGGGATCGAGGATTTCATCGGCGTGGTAACCGGTGAGCGGGATTTCGGCGGTGGCAATCAGATTGAGATCGGTATCTTTGATCTCGTAAATCTGGCGCTCGTCGCCGCGGGGATTGAAGCCGGTGCCCGACATGATCCGAGTGGTGGCTAGATGCGGCACCTGCATGAAGGTAAAGCCCTCCTCCTCAAACAGGTCATAGAGCATGCGCACAATCGAGAGCTCCAGCTTCACCAGCTCATTTTTGGCAAAGTAAAACTTGCTGCCAGCCACCTTGGCGCCGCGCTCAAAATCGAGCCAGTCATTGGCTTCGGCGAGCGTCAGGTGGTCTTGAGCGGCGGTTCTGGCGGCCTCGCCCCAGGTTTCTTCCGGCTTATTGCCTTCCTCGCCTCCTTCTGGCGTGTTCTCGGCGAGCAGGTTCGGGATTTGCAGGGCCAGCTTATTAAAGCGTTGGGTGGCCTCAGCTAGCTGTTTTTCGAGTGGTTCGAGCTCGGCCTTGGCTTTTTGCAGGTTACCCAACTGATCTGCGGTAGGTTTGCCCTTGATATTGAGTTTGGCGCGCAGATCGTCCACCTGGCTAATGAGAGCGAGGCGGTCTTGATCAGCCTTAAGTGTGCCATCGATATCGGCCTCTACGCCGCGCTGCTTGGCGGAATGGCGGTAGTGGTCGGGGCGCTCGCGCAGGTGTTTGATATCAATCATCGTGGCCTAATTATACCGCACTCAGCAATGAAATAAATGCTTGTTCAAGCCAAAACGCTTGGTGATACTCTAGTCTTCAACAAAAGGAGGCTCCCCGTAGATCTCCTTGAAAACTGCTTCAGCGGCTTGAGCGTGCTGGGCGTCGGTTAGCTGAGTAGTAGATTCGGCTGGAGGCTCAGTGCTAGGATCAACGTCTTCAGCCTGGAGCTCTGGATCTCCCTCTGGGGGCTGGGCTGGCTGAAGCGCGTCCTGGCGTTCAACCTGGCGAGCTTGCTGTTCGCCATTAGGTGGCTGTGGTGATTCCATGTAATTGATTATAGGGCATGATGCAACTTAGGCCTGCAAATGGAGCCGTTTAATGAGAAAATCATGGTCAAGGCTGGCGAGGAACCAGCCGGCTTTGGGCCCAGAATCTTTATTGAGGATGACACGATAAAGTGCCTGAAAAGCGGCTTTAGGCGCAAGGTTGGCCTGCTCGCGAGAGGTGTAAATGAGCTCGTGCATGGCCTGGCCGTCGACTTTGGGGTGCTCTTCGATGGCGGCGGCGAGAATGGTTAAGAAACTGCGCTGCTCATCAGTAAGAGTGGCGTCAGGAAGGGTCTGCTGAACGCTAAACTTGATCTCATCAGAAGCGTATTTGGCTAACCAATTTTTAACAAAGCTAAGCTCGGCTATAATCACGTTTCGCTCGCCTTTGACCGGCTCGTCGTAACCGGTACGGGTCAAGATCTGCAGGGTGGTTTCGTTATCCTCGCGCGCCGCCTGGTATACCTGCACCAAATGCTTAAATGGCACGCTCGAAATAATTTGCTTCGGCTGGCCGTCCACGGCGAAGTTATAGGCGTCGCGGAACTCGTGGTTGGGATCGGCTTGGGCGGCGGCAAACTCGTCGATTAAATTGTACAGGCCGACGCCCGGATCAAAGTAGAGCTTGTTCTCGGGGCGGCTGCGGACGATAAAGTAGCGCAGCACCTCGGCTGGCATTACGCCTAGGGCGTCGCTCGGCGTGATGCCGTTCCCCTTCGAGGAGCTCATCTTGATGTTTTCACCGGGGCGGTGGATGTGGCCGTAGCGGACCTCGCCGTAAGGCGCCTCAATGCCAAAGACGGTTTTAGCGAATTCTTGGCCGGTATCGTAGGAGCCGCCGGCGGCGCCATGCTCCTGCGCCCCAAATGGCTCCACATTGACGCGCAGATAAGCCCAGCGGGCGGGCCAGTCGAGCCGCCAATCGAGCTTGGCGTGGCCGCCTTCGTAACTGGTGCCGTTTAGGGTTTTGGCCGCTCGATCCCAGGTGCCGAACTCCCCCTTCACAAACTTGTTGTTCTGGAGAACGAGAACCGGTGTCCAGCTTTCGGGCAGATCGCGGTTAGCTCGCTGTTTGAAAATCGCCTTAACCTCATCAACGTGCTCGAGCGCGGCTTCGATATAGGGCATCATGTGGTTGGGCTGGTACAGATCCTCATAGGATTTGATGATCTCGGGCTCAAGACCCATGGGCGCAAGGTGTTGCTCAAACTCGGCGTAGAAATGGTCGGC
>JASLFZ010000073.1 GCA_030150485.1 Candidatus Saccharimonadales bacterium
CACCAGTGATTTACCCCGGTACCGAGCTCGCTCAGTTCCAGCCGAGTAGTGATAAAGATGATTACTTTGTGACGCTGGCCAGCTTAACACCCTATAAGAAGATTGATTTGGCGATTGCCGCGTGTAACCTGGCGGCCAAGCAGCTTGTGGTGGTTGGGGAGGGGCCCGACCGAGCACGGCTTGAGGCTTTGGCCGGCCCCACCATCCGCTTTGCGGGGCGGGTCGACAACGCCGAGCGAGCCCGCTTGCTGGCGCGCGCCGAGGCTCTGATTTTTCCGAACGTCGAGGATTTTGGCATTGCGCCGGTGGAAGCGATGGCGAGCGGCACACCCGTGGTAGCGTTTGGCCAGGGTGGCCTTACCGAAACGGTAGTAGACGGCGTCACCGGCGTGTTCTTTCATGAACAGACCACGGCGGCACTGGCGGCGGCTATGGAGCGCTGCCTCGCAACCAAGTTTGAAACTAAAGCGCTGGTGGCTCAGGCAACACGGTTTTCAAATCAGCACTTCCAACAACAGTTCCGTACGTATGTCGAGACCGCCTACCGGGAGTACCATGGCAAATCCTAAGCGCTTCGTGGTGCTCGGCGTTTCGATCGATGCCATTACGATGGCGGCGGCGGCCGAGCGGATTGTGGCTCGTGCAGCTGATCGCTCCAAGAAAGCGGCGTACGTCGTGAAGCCTTACGTCGAGTTTTTAGATCAGGCCGGTCACGACGCAAAAGTGCGCGAGGTGCTCAATGGCGCCTGGCTCAGCCTGCCGGACGGCGTTTCAACACAGTGGGCCATCACCTACCTATATGGGGGCCGAGCCGGCTTGGCGCGAGCGTTCGGGCTGCTCGCGGCGATTGTGGTGCGGCCGGTAGCCTTGACGCACCAGGCTCTAGAGCGATTCGGTGGTACGACCTTTGCCTGGCGTTTGCTGGAAGAGGCGGCGACTAAAAAAGTGCGGGTTTACTTGATAGGATCGCCGACCCACTCCACAATTGAAGCAACCGCCGCGGCCATCCTGCGCCGCCTACCAGACCTGAGTATCGTCGGCACCTGGCCGGGTGAGTTGGAGGACAAACGCGGCCCCGAGCTTCGTCGCGCCCTGGCGGCTCAATCCGTCGAGGCTGAGCTCGTAGCCGACCTTAAAGCCACCCAGCCCGACTTAGTTCTGGTGGGGATGGGCTTTCCTCTTCAAGAAGAGCTCATCGCCAAGCTCGCCCCGCAGCTTAATCATGGAGTACTGATAGGGGAGGGAGGTACCTTCGACTATGATAGTTTTGGCGGTAGGCGACGCAAAGCACCGGCCCTAATGCAGCGTATAGGCCTGGAGTGGCTCTGGCGGTTAGCCCAAGAGCCGGTGCGGTGGCGCCGCCAACTGGCTATTCCGCGATTTGTAATGAGCGTGTATCGCAGCCGACGCTAGCCATAAAACTATTTTCAGGTTAAGCCAACTGTTGTACCATAAGAACTATAAGAGTAGTGAGAGTATATGCACTGTCCGCAATGCGGTAAGACCGGCTTTGTAACAATCAGCGGGAAGCGATTTTGCACCAACTGCGGCGCTAAGGCCGGCGGTAGTGCTACCAGTGCCACCCCAGGTTCGAATCTGTCGGGTATTACCGGCGGTAGTAAAACGCTTGATCTACGCAGCTCCGAGCCAGCCGGCAGACCGAGCCAGACCGCGCCGGCGGCAACGCAGCTGCATGGCGGCGCGTCAAATGGGGCGGTGCTTGATTTGCGCGCCAGTAAGCCGGCTGCGCCACCTCCTTTGCCGGTTGCTGCCGCACCGGTGGTCCCAGCTAAAGCCGTTGAAGTTCCCGCAGCCCCGGCCCAGGCGGCCGCAGCCGCTATCACCGGCGTAACCGCAGCCGCACCCCAGATTACGCCTCCGGCAGCCCCACCGACACTGATTAAAAGATCAAGTTCGCAGGGAGAGCCGGCGCCTAAAAGCCAGCGCATCAGTAAGTTCCAGCCTCCCGCCGTAGCCGAAGAGAAGCCCGCTGGCAGCTTACCCGAAGCCGTCGTCACTCAAGTCGATGCGATGAGTACACAGTCGGCCCAAGCCGCGACCGTAACCTCGCCCCAGTCGCCGGCGCTCCAGCAAGCTTTGGCGGCGGCGAAAGCCTCCACGCGTGCACCGAGCATTCTGAAGGTTGCGGCGGCGTTGGCCGCAGTCGCCATCATGTCTGGCATTATCTGGGTACAGAACTCGCCGAAGCTAGCGTTCCGCAACGCCGCAGCGACCGCCGGAATTGATGCCAGCCTGCCAACCTACGTTCCCTCCAGCTACCACCAAAACGGTGGCGTTCAGGTTAGTGCCGGCCGCCTAACGCTCAATTTTACCAGCCCTAGCGCCAGTCAACCGCTCAGAATCACCCAGCAAGAGAGTAGTTGGGACGCCGCCTCGCTCCGCGATAACTATGTTAGCCAGCAAGCCGATAACTATCTTGCCGTACAGGGCGAGGGCTTAACCATCTATATGTTTGGCAACCAGGCAAACTGGATTAACCACGGAGTTTGGTATCAGGTGAGCGGCACCGCCAAGCTGAGCCGCGACCAAATCATCAAGATTGCGTATGGGCTGTGAACGACGCTGCCTGGGAACGCTTAGTTGATGCCATCGACATAACCGTTGGCATCGAGAAGCACAGCCGCACCAAGGAGCCCCTGGAAGATCGCCCCGACCTCAATCAAGCTGTGGAGCGCATTGAGTTTAGCCGTGGTGGCCAAGCCTTCCGGCTGGAGCGTACCACCGGGCCAGCTATTACCGACCGCAAAACGCATTACAGCCACCGCGCCGGCACGGCTAACCGCGTCGAATATATTTACGATGAAAATGAGACCGCCCATAAGGTCACTCTTTACCGCGAAACCGATGGTGAATGGAGCCCTGCCGAGCTGGATCAGCTTAGCCTGTAGTTGCTCTGACTGTCGGGGATAGGTAAGCTTAGGTCATGTCTCACTCCGTACGCGTCCGCTTTGCTCCGAGCCCAACAGGATATCTTCACCTTGGTGGAGCGCGCTCGGCACTGTTTAATTACTTGTTTAGCCGCCACCACAGCGGCCAGTTTATTGTGCGCATCGAAGATACCGACCGCGAACGGCTTGTGGCCGACTCCATCCCGCAAATAATTGATAGCCTGAGCTGGCTCGGACTCACGCCGGACGAAGGCCCTGGTCTTCCCGCTACCAAGTTGGGCCCCTACGTCCAATCCGAGCGGCTCAAGCTATATCACCAGTATGCCGAAGAGTTATTAAATAAAGATGTACTTTATAAAGATTTTACGAGCTCGGAGCGATTGGCGAAGCTGCGCGCCGAGGCACAAGCCGCCAAGCAGCCGTTTCGCTTCACTCAAGCCATGGCACAAACCGAGGCCGAAGGCGATGAGCCATACGTGCTGCGGTTTAAGGTTGAGTCGGGTACCGATGTAACCTGGGAGGATGCGGTCTGGGGCCCCCAAACCTGGCGTCGCGACATACTCGACGACTTTGTCGCCATAAAATCCGACGGCTACCCAACCTATCACTTTGCCAACGTGGTCGACGATCATCTTATGGAAATTAGCCACGTCATTCGAGCCGCCGAGTGGATCCCCAGTACGCCAAAGCATATTTTGCTCTATGAGGCCTTTGGGTGGGAGCGACCCACCTTTGCGCACCTGCCACAGGTGCTTGGCCCCGATAAGGCCAAGCTCAGCAAGCGCCACGGCGCCAAATCGGTGTTGGAGTACCGCGACGCCGGCTACATCCCGGAAGCGCTGTTTAACTATCTGGCCGGTCTCGGGTTTAACGATGGCACCACTCAAGAAATTTATACCGAGCAGGAGCTGATCGCGGCCTTTAGCTTCGACCGGGTGCAGTCGAGCCCGGCGGTGTTTGATAGTGAGCGCCTCGATTGGATCAACGGCCTCTACATCCGCCAGCTACCGCTTGGCGAGCTTTATGCCCGCTGCGACGCCTTTTGGCCCGCCAGCGCCGAGCAGTATGACGATAACTACAAAAAAAGTGTCCTCGCCCTGGTACACGAGCGCCTCAAGCATTTGAGTGAACTACCCGAACTAACCGAGTTCTTTTTTGCTGAACCCGCTGCCCAGTGGGAGCTCACCCCGAAGCAGATCGATAGGGAAGCTGCCCAAACCATGTTAGGCCAGCTTTACGAACTCCTGCGGGATAGTGATTTTACCGAGGCGGACTTAGAACAAAAATTGCGCGGATTTGTTGAGGAAGGCGAGCTTAAGACCGGCCAAGTGTTTGGACTCATGCGCGTCATCCTAACCGGCCGCACCGCTGCGCCGGGCCTTTTTGAAACACTTCATGTACTCGGTAAAGACGTTGCGCTCCAGCGCTTGCAAGCTGCCGCTACTGAACGCTAACGAGCTGAATATCGAAAATCAGCGTTGAGTTAGGCGGGATCGTACCGGCCGTCTGGTTGCCATATCCGAGCGATGGGGGTATCACTAGCTTGCGCTTGCCACCAACCTTCATGCCAACCACGCCCTCATCCCAACCCTTGATAACCTGTCCGGCACCCAGCTGAAAGGCGAAAGGCTGGTTGCGGGAGTAGGAGCTGTCAAACACGGTGCCGTTGGTGAGCGTGCCGGTGTAATTGACGGTAACCTGCTTGCCAGCCACGGCCTCAGCACCGGTCCCTACTACCTCATCGGTTTTCTGTAAATCCATAACGCTGCCTCCTTTATTTGATGAACTGCTGGCGTTTGTAGCAGGCGCTTTGGCCGAACGATGCACGCCCACCGTCACCGCAATCACCACCACAATGATGACGACCACACCAAGCAAACCAATAACGTGATGTTTCTTCATTGCATTAGTATAGCAAACTACCTTTTGGCTGGCTGGCAGTGGGGACAAAAATAGGTTGAGCGTGCTAACCGCTGGCCCTGGTAGATTCGCTCGATTTTAGTGCCGCAGATCAGGCATGGTTGATGGTAGCGACGATACACAAAGGTGCGCACCCCGCGCCTAACCAGCTCGCGAGTGGTCGTCGTAATGGGCCCTGGCCGCTTACTATCTGCCCTCATCTGCGGGCGCAAGAACTTAAATAGGCGCTCATACTCGGCTGCCAAGACCTTATCGGCCGCTCGCAGAGGATGGATTTTAGCGGCAAACAACCCCTCCGACTTATAGATGTTTCCAATACCAGCCACTAGCTCTTGAGCCAACAGTGCCTCGCCGATCGTAAGCCGACTCTCCCGAACCCTCACAAACGCCTCAGGGGCACCGCGAGCGGTCATCATATCAACACCTAGCCGCCCGGCAATCTCGGCGGCCTCCTCTGCGCTGAGCAGGCGCAAAATGCCGCCCCCAAAGTACCCCAGACAGCCCAGCGAGGTCTTAAAGCAGGTATTAAGGCGCTTTTTACCCACCACCTCACATGTGGGGCGCCAGCTGCCCCACATCAGCATATGGTTATAAATGACCTGACCATTTGCCAACCGAATAAAAATGTTTTTGCCAACTACCTCCACGGCGATTATCTCCACCGGTAGAGTAAGCTCCCATGGTGTGCGCGAAGGAGGGTGCACTATCTCTTCAATACTATGGCCCACGTGAGCCGCAATAATATCACCCGCCCGCCGTACTTGAGGTCCTTCTGGCATAGTTCTAGTATACCGAACAAATGGCGAAAGTGTATACTAATACCTATGAAACGCTTAAGCCGCTTTGCGCCGATAGTTATTAGCGTAGCGCTGTTAATTGTGCTGATCGGCTATGCTCCTTGGGACAAGGTGGGCTCGATCCTAGGTGACTTTGATGCCGGCACCGTTGCGACCCTCATTGCCCTGAGCCTGGCCTATTACGCGCTCAAATCAGTACGATTTTGGTATTTACTCAAAGCTATGGAGATTAACGAGCCATTTTGGGTGGTGACGCTCAGCTACATTAGCGCGCAGCCGGTAACTCTACTGCCAGCCGGGGAGATCTATCGCTCGCACGCGCTGGAGCGCCATACCGGTGTGCCGGTGCGGCACTCGCTGCCGCAGTTTACGATGCAGGGCGTGTTAGAGGGGGCTGCCATCGCCACGCTGGCCGTCATCAGCGCGCTGGCGCTCGGAACGTTGCGCATACCGGTGCTCATCCTCGCCACGGTGGTGCTAATTGTTACGATCGCAATCGGACGCGGCTACGTGGCAAACATTACGCGCATTCTTAACCGACTGCCGTTTATCAACGTCACTAATCGGAACATTGAGCAGTTTAGTGAGCGCCACCGGGCGGTGCTGAGCCTGCACTGGCTGCCATTTCTCTATGGTATATCGCTCATTATTGAAGCGGTGGGCAGCGCGATTGCCTATACCGCCGTGGTAGGCCTGGGCGCCCACATCAATGTCTACCAAGCGGTGCTGGTCTATAGCTTGCCTCTAGTAGTGGGGTTTGTTTCGCTACTCCCGGCCGGGCTGGGTGTGAGCGAACAAAGCGCGGTGGGGATTCTGCTGCTCGCAAACGTCAGCGTAGCCCACGCGGTCGCCTCAACCTTGATTATGCGCGTCACCATTGTTGGTCTCGGCGTAGTATATGGTGGTTTTGCCATGATTATTGGAAGGGTGCGGCTGCAACGGGTAGCCGCTCATGAGTCCGCAAAGGGTCAAGCGACCCTTTGATAGTTTTTGTATTGATTTAGTAACAGGTGTTGGGCCAGGGGCTGCAGCCGCGTGCGGCGAGTTCCTGCTGGAACTTAGCGTCCTGTACCGCCTGTGGAGCCAGGTTGGCCTCGGCGTAACCGCCGTAACCGCCCCAGGTACCACTATCAAACTGGTAAGCGCCGTAGTAGCCGTTGCCGGTGTTTTCGGCGTAGTTACAGCCGGACTCCCGGGCGCATACGCGCTGGGCTAAACCGCCGGGATTACCAACCACCCGAGCGGTAGTCGCTACCGCACTGCGGGCGGCGACGGGGGCTACCGCTGCCGCTGCAACCGGAGCACCATAGCCAGCCGGCAGTGCACGGTCGGTGGTGGGGTAGGGGGCCACCGGAATAAGGATCTGCTCACCGGGTGTAATTTGATCTGGGTTTTGCATGTCGGTGTTAACGTCCCAGATAGGCAACCAGGTCGGCAGATTGTTGGCCGCGGCAATCGAAGAGAGGCTATCTCCATCGGCGACGGTATACTTTATTGGTTGAGGCTGGGCCGGGGCTTGGGTGTGGGTTTGGGTTTTGGTATTGGAGGTGGCACCGCTCGCCGCATGGGCGGTCGCGACAACACCAAACTCTGCCGCTACAAGTAGCAGCAACATTGCGAATCTACGCATATGTCTCCTTTAGCGTTAGTGAATGCGCTCGCGATGTCTTTACCCACTCATTTTTGCTTCATCAGGTAAAACCACCTCACACTGAGCACAAGAACGTAAGCTACCAGAGCCGTAGGCAACGGTCAATAGGGCTTTTTTACAACAAATTGACGTTTATGACACCGAGATTACCCACTACCATATCTGATATACGCTATCGGTAGAAATGCTAAAGTTTTGGCTTGTTTTGAGAAAGTCATTGCGCTAAAGTGGGTCGCGAGGCACACTTTTTGCAATCAAAAAATGGAGCGAGCACATGGCAAAACTTCTGAGCTTTTTGTTCGGGCGGACCAAGAAACAGCGGCTGGTCTATCTGGCCGGGGCGGCAATAGTCGGCGGCGGCAGCGCGCTGTTGGCCAAGGACATCAACCGAGAAGAGGAAGGCGGCAGTTACCCAATTCTGGAAGCAACGGAGTCTCTGGAACCAATCTCTATTCCTCTGGCCGCACTAGGGGGAGTGATGTTCTGGGCCTGCCTTTACACCCTCACTATGGCAGCCAAAGGCCTCCGCACCTACGCCTCCCGAGAACCTGAGTGCGTCTGACTCGCTGTGGCGACGGAGTATTTACCGATACTTCGTCGCCACGCGCTTACTAGACGCTGATTCACAAAATTGCTATAGTACCGGGGTGTTCAAGTATGGCAGCACGCTGCCTACGGTCCCATCGTCTAGTGGCCTAGGACTCCGGGTTCTCAGTCCGGCAACAGGGGTTCGAGTCCCCTTGGGACTACCAGCACTAATTTTGGCTCTGTGAAGGTCTTTTTACAGACTGCCTAAAAGTGGTTTCAGAACCACGAATAATAAGTTGGTATATCATCTCAGTAAATCATTGATTTATGTTAGTTTTTATGATATTATATTGCTCATTCTTTGACAACCAGAATAAATGGGGAGCTACCTGGCCATTATAACTAATTGCTAGCTGGCTCTCCGTTTCTGTCACGGTGAGCATCTACTTCTACTCTAGGCAGAGAACAAGAGGTTCACCATGTACACTCACATATACACAGTAAGGGCCGATGCCGAGAAGCTCTTCCGGGAGCTTGCCCGTAAGCCGCTGGGGCCCGGTGAGACGGGTCTGGTCACCCACGCCACATTTAACGAGCACTTCACAGCGTTCGCAGTGACCTACCTAGACAAGCTGGGCGCCCAACTCGAAATAAATCGTGATGGGCTCTTCACTCTGAAGTTCCGTCGGTACCTCGCACACCTGCCTCGGGAGTTCTACGACCTGGAAATCCAGGTCACAAGGGCTGAGATTGTGCGTTTCAACAGCGCGCCCACAAGGGCACGCGCGGGCTATTACGAGAACCCAAAGACTGGTTTCACCGCCACTGTCGAGCGCGTCTTTCCGACGCAAGACGCTCGGTACAAGAATCCGGCACCGGTGTACGTTCAAAACATCACTGTCTCCGGACCTTCTCTTGGCAAGGTGCAAGAATTTAACACCAAGCTGAGCGAAGGCTCCTACGGGCGGTTCCTAGTGAATGCATTCGAGTGAGCGGAAACGGAAGTGTCGGAGAGCAACTCGGCCTCAGCTGAGACCTAAGCCCTGTTAAACGAGCATCACGTTGAACGTGAAAGTCTCGTTTCGGCGGGGCTTTCACTATTGTAATTATCTCGCTTCATGCTACAATAATTTTTACCTCAAGAAGTTTCGCAGCACCCTTTTACTTCAGTTTCCGTAAAGACCCAGCCGGAAAGGATCAAAAGTGAATCACTTTGAAGAGGCAAACGAAGATATTGCCCAGGCAATAGAGCTGGGCGACAGGACTGCAGCATTCAGAGTGGCTCGAGAAGCGCTGTACGAGGCATCACAGCTCAACATGGGAGACTTGTCCGAACAGCTCCAA
Source organism: Candidatus Saccharimonadales bacterium (assembly GCA_030150485.1). GTDB lineage: Bacteria > Patescibacteriota > Saccharimonadia > UBA4664 > SCTI01 > JASLFZ01. The sequence goes on from JASLFZ010000073.1 coordinate 9,150, forward strand.
CACTTCATCGATACCGGAGACTGGATAATGACCCGCAACGTTCTCACCGCAATGGGCGTTAAGCAGCGAGGGGAGGACGCTCGTAAAATGCACCTTACCCTCTACCACCTACGCCAGATGGGTTTTGACACTCTCCCACCGCTGGGAGAGCCTTACCCCTTGGTCTAAGCTTCGTCGAAAGTCCGAGGATCCCTCGGCCATCAATAACACCCCAATCGGGTATTTCGCAGTCAGCGAGGCACTCCGAACGGGGTGTTTCGCTTTTAATTTGGTTCGCCACATAGTATAGTTGCATTCTTAAACTTTTGTTTTGTTCTTTATTAAGCTTAGGGTTTCTCTATCTGATAAGGCGAATAGTATAATTAGCCCAATAGCGAAAGTAAACCATGGCCGAACTTCCAGCCGATCCAGAGCAAGATAACCCAGGCGGTGCATCTACGACTGACTATGAGCAGTTATGGAAGGATGCTCATCCGAAAGCCGGTGATCCCCCAGCTACCGTTGGTGATCCGGAGAAAGCCTACCATGTCGCCCATGCCGAAAAAGCACACGTTGAGGACAATATGGAGCTTGACGCAATAATTAAGAGAAATGAGGCAGACCTGGCGGCTAAGCTTGCAGCTTCGGGGGAGAAGCGAGGTCCTCAAGGCTACACCGACCCAACCCTAGAACAGCTAGACAGGAAGATTGCGGCCTTGTATGAGGCCAAGAGTGCGACCCGCAAGGCTAACAGTGCTGCTGCATATGGAACAGCGAGTGACTATGATGCCTTTAAGGAAGCCGAGCGTAGGTTTAAGCGCTTTGACCCTCCCGCAAGCTGACACCTTTTGTAATTATCTACCTTTTATACTATAGTTTGCATGCTTGAAGTACATTCAAGAGATCTTCGTAGTAGCTATTCCTGCTCACTTCGACGTTAGGAGCCTCATGCAGACGGAGGAATCTAATTTTAGTGGCCTAGGCTTCCTTAGAATGCTTCTGGGTCTCTGCGCAGTACCGCTTGCGGCTGGTGCCGCCCTAGCCGGGGTGCTCTGGGCTATAGCAGGGATTACGCTGCAATCTTTCACGGTTAGCCCCGTGCATATTGTCGCGTATGGAACTGCTGCTTGCATGCTCTACCAGCTCATGAAGCCCTGTTACTCACTTTGCGTGGACGTCAAGCTTACCCTCAAATGGTCGGATAAGTCAGGCTCAACACGCGTGATACTTCTATGTATGACATATCTCTGCGTTATAGGAGGCTGGGTGGTGCTCTACTGGGTAAGGAGGTGAACAATGGCTATGCAGGCAGGTACCCTCACTCCGTGGGAGCCGATGCCTGCACCTTTCGCGGCAGGCTCGATACTCATGGGGAGTCACTACAGTGGTGCCCATGCGGTTATACCGCCTGGAGTCCTCATCCTGGCACCGGAGGACAGCGACCCAAGTTACTCCCGAGAGGGGTGGCGGCACGCCATCTGGCGGACGGGTGAAGCGCCCCACGCTGCGCTGTTGAAGTACCGCCCATCAGAAGTTAAGCCCATCACGCTCAGCCGGGCGGTGAGAATTACCAGAATCGGCGATGCAAACTGCTCAGACTGGGTAAAAGGCCAGGTGCAGAGCCGAGCAAGGGCGCTGACAGCCCGACTTAAGTACGCGGAGGGCGATGACATGGCCGCGTGGCGTCTCGAGCTAAATGAACTGTTGCTCGATGCGACCAACGAGTTTAGTGGAGACTGGGTACGCGCCATGCTCGCACGGGTTCACCCTAAAGACTGACACATGGCTGGCTAAGGCTAGCTGTCGTACAAGGGCCCGCTTCGGCGGGCCCTTAGTTTTGACCTAAAGGCAATTATTATAAAAGCCAGTTTTATCTTCTCCTTGGCAAACCTTATTGATTCATGCATAATAAAGACAAACATAAGAGGTTTGGGTGCAAGTTAGGCAACGATATGCGGTTTTAAGCTTATTAGAGGCGGTGCTCGGTGCGGTGATTGCCGTAGCCACCATCGCTATCTATAAGCTGGCGCCCAACTCGCTGGGCGACGCAGGGCTGGTTATTACCATTGCCGGCATTGGCGTGGTTGGGCCTATCTATTACGCCAGCGCCCACCAACTTTTGCGCAAGCAACAGCTGGCGTTTTCCACCTTGGTACTTAGCCTGATTACCGCGCTCAATGTGGTCTTGGTGGTACTCGCCACCGGGGGGCTAGACTCTCCCTATTACGCGCTGTGGTTGCTCGCCATCGTTATCGCCGGGCTGTTTGGCAGCGGGGCTACTGCGCTCGCGCTCGCCGCGACAATCGCCATCTATATAACGGAGTTTGTGCTCCATCGCGCCGAGAGCGGCTATATTGTGGCGCATATTGGACAGCTCATTTTGACGCTGGCGACCGGTGGCGTGGCGGAGTGGATTCACATTGCACTGGGGCGCGGGGCGGTGCAACACCAGGAAATGAAGGTCCTTTCAGGCCAACTAAGCCAAGAGGCGCTAAAATCAAACCTGCTGATGCAGAGCGTCGGCGAGGGCGTTATGGTAGTGAACACCACGCGACAAATCCAGCTCTTTAACCCCGCCGCTACCACTATGACAGGGTGGGATGAGGGTAGCGCCCAGAATATTGATTACCGGCTGGTGCTCAACCTGCACGATGCCGCCGGGAACAAGCTCTCCGATGCCAACGATCCTTTACTGCAGCTGTGGCAGGAGAAAAAGAGCCTGGTGCGCACCGACTTAACCATGGAGACCAAAAACGGACGCAAGGTGGCGGTATCGCTCTCGCTTTCGCCGATTCTGGATGGCAACCACAACGTTACCGGCGGTATTGTGCTGTTTCGAGACATTAGCCAGGAAAAAGAGATCGAGCGCCAGCGTAATGAGTTTATTTCGACCGCCTCGCATGAGATGCGTACCCCGGTAGCGGCGATCGAGGGATACCTTTCACTTTCGATGAACCCGGCGGTGGCCACCATCGATGTGCGTGCCAAGAGTTACCTCGAGAAAGCCCACGCCTCGACTCAACACTTGGGTGAGCTGTTCCAGGACCTGCTTTCCATCACCAAGCTCGAGGACCGTGCCAAGATGGACGCGCAAGAGATCTTTAATCTGACACAGCTGGTACAGGAAACTGCCAGTGACATGCAGTTTAGCGCCCAGCAAAAGGGGCTAGAGATGCAGTTTGGTATTGCCGGCGAGAGCGTTCGCGGTGGCGGATCGGTGGCACCGGTGTACGCGGTGAAGGGCAACCCGCAGCGCTTGCGTGAGGTCATTATGAACCTGATTGAAAACGCCATTAAGTTCACCTCCGAGGGGAGCATTCATGTAACCATCGGAGGCACGGCCGATAAAGTTACCGTATGCGTCGCTGATAGCGGGGTGGGGATTGCGGCCGAGGATATCCCGCACCTGTTCCAGAAGTTTTACCGCATCGATAGCACCGCCACCCGCACCATTGGCGGCACCGGGCTCGGCCTGTATCTCTGCCGCAGCATTATTGAGTTGCTGGGCGGCCGCATCTGGATTGAAAGCAAGCTTGGCGAGGGCAGCAGCTTTAAGTTCAGCCTGCCGCGCCAGCAAAGCGATAAAATTGCGGCGGCTCTACCGGTGGCCGCACCTGTAGCAGCGGCGACACCACCGGCAGTAAAGGCTGCGCCGGTGCCAGCCCCCACGACTGCGAGCGCCAAGGCCAAGGCTGGCCGGAAGCTCGTACTCGTTAAATGATTGCTCTAATCTGGAGTGCTTGTTATGCTTGATAGTAAAGGAGTCCATGGTGTCAAAAATCCAACTGGTTGAAGATGATTTTAGCTTACGCGATATCTATAGCGCCCGCTTAATGGCCGAGGGCTACACGGTAGTGACCGCCTCCGATGGCGAGGAGGCGCTGGCCATAGCGGTGCGCGAGCGCCCTGACCTCATTATTCTTGATGTGATGATGCCTAAAATCAGTGGCTTTGATGTGCTTGATATTCTACGCCAAACACCTGAAACCAAAACCACTAAAGTTATTATGATGACCGCGCTCAGCCAAGATACCGACCGCCAGCGCGGCGAATCGCTGGGCGTCGATAAGTACTTGGTGAAGTCCCAGGTGACGCTCGAAGATGTGGTGGCAACGGTAAAAACGGTGCTTGGTGGTGGCGAGGCCCAAGCCGCACCGGTTGTATCCACGCCGGCATCCGCCGCTGCGACCCCTCCGCCCGCGGCAACTCCGGCTACACCGCCTGCCAATCCGGAGCCGACCCAGCCACCGTCCTCTCCAGGAGTCTAAATGACGTATCAAGTCGCGCTACTCAACTTTGAGGGACCGCTCGACCTTCTGTTGCAGCTAGTGGAGCGCTCCGATTTACCTGCTAGCGAGCTATCACTCGCGGACCTGACTGACCAGTACTTAACCTACAGTGGAGCCTTGAAGACGCTAGACCCCGGCGAGGCGGTGGGGTTCACCGGCCTGGCCAGCCGTTTACTGTACCTAAAAAGCCTAGCATTACTCCCTGCACCAGATGAACCAGTGGAAGAGGTGATTGAGCTAGAGGCCCAATTAGCAGCTTATCGACATTATCGCCAAGCGGCTACCACTCTGGCTACCGCACTTATGGAAGGCGGGCGGAGCTGGGGGAGAGCCGTGGCCGCCCAGCCGCAGCAGCCGGCACCGGCGCGCAACCTGACGCCGGCGGCGCTGTATGAGGCTTTAACGGCGGCCCACGCTAAGCTGGCTACGCCAGCTCGGCACACTGTGGGGGCGCCGACGGTTTCCCTGACCGAAATGACGCGACGACTCGAGGTGGCGGGGGGCAAGCAAGCCGCTACGTTGCAGGATTTTTTCGAGCGGCTGGAGAGCCGCGTCGAGGTGGTGGTAGCCTTTCTGGCAGCCTTGGAGCTATGGCGGATGGGTCGCCTCCGGTTGACCCAGGATGGCCAGTTTACTTTAATCCATGTCGCCTATGCATGAGCTCGCCACGCAGATTGAGGCAATACTGTTTGTGAGTGGGCGGGCGCTCACCGTGGCCGAGCTCGCCGCTGCCATTGGTGCCCCGATGGAAGACATCAGTGCCGGCTTAGAGCTCCTGCAGACCAAGCTAGAAGACCACGGCCTGCGTCTGGTACGTGCCGGCAATCGCGTAGAGCTCGTTACCACGCCGGAGATGGGTGAGCTGGTGGAGCGATTTTTACAGGCCGAAACCGCTACGCCACTTTCGAAGCCGGCGCTGGAGACTCTAGCCATTATTGCCCACCGTCAACCGGTATCTAAGCCTCAGATTGAGGCGGTTCGCGGCATCGCTTCTGATCAAACGCTGCGGAACCTGCTCGGCCGCGGGCTGATCGAAGAGGTGGGCCGCAGCCCGGAGCCGGGTCGGCCGACTTGCTACGGCACCACCACGGCGTTGCTGCGTCAGCTCGGCGTAGCCGCCCTCAGCGAGCTGGAGTGGCCGGATTGGCCGGAAGATCATGCGGATTAATCAGTATCTTGCCCACGCCACCGGCTGCTCGCGGCGGCAGGCGGACGAGCTGGTGGCCGCGGGACGCGTGCATATTAATGATAGGGTGGTTGAGCTGGGCACGGAAGTAGGCGCAGCCGATGTTGTCACTTTAGATGGCGAGCGGCTTAAACTGCCAACATACCAAACCATCGCCCTGAACAAGCCGGTCGGATACATTACCAGCCGCCGACAACAGTCTACGACACCCACAATTTACACGTTGCTACCGGCGGGACTGAGCGCGCTGAAGCCGGTGGGCCGTCTCGATAAAGACTCCTCGGGGCTGCTTATTTTAACTAATGACGGGATATTGGCCCAGCGCTGGCAACACCCTTCGGCCGGCAAGTGGAAACGGTACGAGGTGGAGCTGGATCGGGCGCTGACCCCCGCCGATTGCGCTCAGCTGCTGGCGGGCGTCAAGCTGGCTGACGGGCTCAGCCGCCTCCAGCTAACCGGCCGGAACCGAGCCTGGACGGTACGGCTTCAAGAGGGGCGCAACCGTCAGATTCGGCGCAGCTTTGGGGCGCTGGGCTACACCGTCAAGCGCCTGCATCGCACGGAGTTTGGCTCGCTCACGCTCGGCGATCTGCGCGGTGCCGCGTGGCGGCGGCTGAGCCACAAGGAGCTGGCGTGAGGCGCTTATTTTTCGGCGCACTCGGATTAGCTATTATCGTAGCGCTTAACCTTAGCGTTGGCCAAACCACGCTGTTGAGGGCGAGCGCTCCGCACGGCAACGCCACCAGTCCTACCTACACACCGGTCGCTACGCCAACTGCGGTGCGCCACACCGAGCCCCCCACGCTATCAGCCAAAAGCTGGTACGCACTGGATGTCGATAGTGGTGTGCCGCTGGCGGCCCACGACGCCGATACCGAGCGGCCAATTGCCTCGATCACCAAGCTGGCAACGGCACTCGTAATCATGCACGACCACGGTATGGGCGATCAGCTTACCCTGCCTCAGCTACCTACCTACGCCCCAGATGACGAAATCATCCACCTGCAGGCCGGCGAGCGCTTTAGCACCCATGATCTGCTCGCCGCGCTGCTCATCAACTCGGCCGACGATTCGGCCGATGCGCTGGCGCTGGCCGATAGCGGCACCGAAACCGCTTTTGTCACGAAAATGAACCAGCTCCTAAAGCGATGGGGAGTGGGCGAGGCCCATTTTTCTAACCCGTCGGGGTTGGTTGATACCGGAAACGCGGCCTCCGCTAAAGCCGTTGGTAGTTTAGCTGAGCTGGTGGTGCAAAATCCGGTGGCGCGTCAGTTGGTCGGCACCTCCAGCGCCACCATCACTGATACTTCCGGCCGCACCATCGCGCTCGCTACTACCGACCAGCTCTTGCAAAATGGTCAATTTAAAGGTATAAAGACGGGATACACTGAGGCCGCCGGACAATGTTTCGTGGGCCTCACCACCATACAAGGCCACCCGGTGATTACGGTGGTGCTCGGGAGCACCGACCGCTTTGGCGATACCACCACATTAGCTAACTGGATTGGACAGAACTACCAATGGCACGCACCCCGCTAGTTGCAATTATTGGCCGGCCGAACGTCGGTAAATCGAGCCTGTTTAATCGGTTGGTAGGCGGGCGCCCCGCCATCACCCACGAGACCGCCAACACCACCCGAGACGCCAACTACGGCTCGGTAACCTGGAACGGCCAGCACTTCTTACTTGCCGACACCGCCGGGCTGCACCACGCCGAGCATGATCGACTTGATATGGACGTGCAAACCCAGGTGAGCGAGATTGCCTCCTTGGCCGATCTGGTAGTACTGGTAGTCGATGCCGGAACCATGATTACCGCCGAGGACCAGCTAGCTGCTCGTCTCACCCGTAAAAGTGGCAAGCCGACGCTGCTGGTAGTAAATAAGGTCGATACGGTGGCGCGTGGCATGGCTGACACCTTTGAGCGGCTGGGGATTACGCCAATTTTCCACACCTCGGCGACGCACGGACGCGGCACCGGCGACCTGCTTGATGCCATTACCGAGCGCATCGAGGCCGCGCCGGAGCCGCCAGAGGAAAACGTGATTACGTTTGCGCTGCTAGGGCGCCCGAACGTCGGCAAGTCGAGCCTACTGAACGCCATGGCCGGTAAGCAGCAAGCGATTGTGAGTGAGCGGGCCGGCACCACGCGCGACGTCAGCAGCACCGATATTAAGTATCACGGCCAGACCATCCGCATTTTGGACACCGCCGGGTTGCGCCGCCGGGGCAAGATTGAGCGGGGCATCGAGGAGTACAGCGCGCTACGCACTGCCACCGCCATCGCCCGCGCCGATATTTGCGCGATCGTGATGGATGCAACCGAGCCCAGTGTCGCCGGCGACCAGCACATTGCCGGGCAGGTACTCGAGGCCGGTAAGGGCTTGATTCTCGTAATGAACAAGTGGGATTCGGTGGAAAAGGAGACCGGTACGCAGGAGCGCTTTACGCGCCACCTGGTGCATGACTTTGCGTTTGCCCACTGGGCACCGCTGGTATATACCTCCGCCACACAGGGCCTGAACGTCACGCGGCTGTTCGAGCAGATTCAGCGCATTGCCGAAACCCGCCAAACCGTCGTGCCCACCGGCGAGCTGAACCGTTTAGTAACGCGTCTGATTGGCAAGCAGCCACCGGCCGGCCTCAAAAACCGCCAGCCTAAAATGAAGTACGCCACCCAAACCGGCACCAACCCACCAGAGTTCACCTTTTTCTCCAGCTATCCCGAGATGGTTCACTTTTCGTACCAACGCTACTTAGAGAATGGTCTGCGCGAGGCGTTCGCCTTTGACGGCACTCCTATAAAAATCGAGTTCCGCGGCAAGTAGGCTAGCCTGACTTTTGCGGCCCAGAACCAAACGCCCGCCGGTTTAGCAGCGCAATATCGGTGTCATGGCCATCGAGGCGCTGGCGATGGATGGGGATCTCTTTTACCCACTTCATAATGTCCCCGAGAATCGCCCGCAGTTCATCAAATCCATGCTCCACAAGGAGCTCTAGACGTAAAATGTCTTCATCGTGCGCGACCTTGGTCACAAATTTGGTTTCTAGATACTCTTTATCTTCCTTGGTTAGCGCCATGACTACTCCTTTGTTACTATTCTACAGCCTAGCGCAGCGTTATTAAATCCCGATTAAAGATCGGCAATTTTGCTGGAGCTCCGCTATACTTAAGCACATGAAACTTATCGTCGGCCTTGGCAATATTGGCGCGCAGTACCACAGCACGCGCCATAACTTGGGGTTTGCGGTGATTGATATGCTCGCTATTACCTTTGGCCACCGGCCCAGTGAGTTCAAAAAACACTCCCGCGCGGCCGCCGAGGTACTCGACCTCAAGGCCGATCAAAACTGCTTGCTAGCGCGGCCCACCACCATGATGAATCTGAGCGGCGAGGCCGTTGGCGCGCTGGCGCGATTCTACAAAATTCAGCCCAACGAAATCTGGGTGGTGCACGATGAGGTCGACCTACAGTTTGGACAAATGCGCGTGCGCCAGGGCGGCGGCAGCGCCGGCCACAACGGCATCAAATCGATTATTGCGCATATTGGCGACGAGTTTTGGCGGGTGCGGTTGGGCGTGGCTAATCAGTATCTGCCCGTGACGCCAACCGATAAGTTTGTACTTGACCCCTTTATGGCCGATGAGGCCGCCCAAATTCCCACGCTCCTCAATCACGCCGCCGACTACCTTTCCAGCGCACTGTTTGCCGGTGAGCTTAAGGACGAAACACGCAGCCTGCTTTGAGCAAAACCTATGAATGTTTTTGCCGATACGGCGTGTAGAGCAGCGAGCCCCACACCGTAATAGCCGCAATAATAAATCCAGAAGCAAACAGCACGGTGCTGCTTTTAAATATGATCAGAATCGCACATAAAATACCCCAGGTCACAAGATAGCCCAGGTCACTCGCGATCTCGATAGATACTATGTACGGCAGGCCGCGCTCCTTGGCGTGAGAGTAGTAGGTAGCATTAAGCGCGTTGATGCCGTAACCCTGAGTCGTTTTATAGCCGAGCCCCAGCAGGGTAAGGGGCCAGAAAGCGGTGGTGAGCGGCCGCACTATGTTAACGATGCTCATCCCAGCAATACCCTGGGTAAGAACGGAGCGATCCTGGCCGCGGTCGCCGCGACGGCCAGCGATCCATATCGCAGCAATAGTACCAAGGGTAGAGATGGCGGTTACGATGCCGATGCGGCTAAAGGTCCCGAGAACAACCGCTAAGTAGATAGGCCAGAGTATGCGACTGACCGTTTCCTCGCTGCCAAAACACCCATCGGCCACCGCGTCTCTCCAGGGAGCGTTACGCAGCGTAAACCGCAGCCGCGTCGGCGGCCCTAAAACTGACAGCTTACGGATAGAAGCGAGCGGTTTTATAGTAAGAAGAAGGCATAGTAAACCCACTACCAGTAACCAGCTTGCCCCGAACAGGGTGCCGATCAAAGCGCCGCCGATCGGCCCAGCAAAATCGGCGATTTGGCCGAAAATCTCTAGGATTGCGATACTTGAACTTTTACGCGAACTTTCCATGGTGGCAGAGACATACATGTGGCGGGCGTTATCGCCAAATGAGTCGATAAGCCCCAGGCTAATGCTGCCGATTAGTAAAAAAATCAGACGATGAGTGCTGGTATACCCCAGAATAGAAACGAGCTCTACAGCATACCACGCGAAGCTAACAACCAAGCCAAAATGAATCCCTCGGCGCTGAATCAGGATGATTGCGGGGAGATCGGCAATTAGCTTAACAAGGGTAAAGAGTAAGTAGAAGACCGCTATCGTAAGAAGCTTGCCGCCACTTTGAAAGATAAGCAGCGGAATGAAGACGCCCGTCAGCCCGCTGCTAAAGCGATACCAGCCCAGAGCCTGGGCAATATATTTGATTTCAGGTTGGATCTCCAAGCGCTTACGCATGTAATTAGTATATGAGGAAAAAAGATTTTACCGTTTTTAATCAAAAATTAATCTCGGTTTGCCACAATACCATTACACCGCCGGCCAAACCGCGAAATTATGAACAAACGGATTGCGTCGGCGGCTAAATAAGTCCATAAACGCATAAAACCCCATGTTAGGGTAGGTGGCTCCACAAACACAGGGTTATATGCACCCTCCAATGCCGTACCGGTAGGTATTTTCGCGATCTGGCAATTGTAATGAGATCGGGCATTCGAGGGACTGAACTACCTGCGGGGTATCCTAAAGGAGGGTGCATTTAGGGCCCGTGCAGGCAGGTCAGTAGGGTTTACTGGTGAAAGAACAACCTCACAAAAAGGTATGAGTACGAATATATCACACGTTGTTATAATTGTCAACCATTTTTATGCAAGCTCCCATGCAAATCTCCAAAGTTTATTGTGCAAATCTCCAGTATCCTAAATTACTGCGAGAGATTCATCGGCCACCGGCGCGACTCTACGTGCACGGCAAGCTAATTGATGTCCCGCTGGTGGCCATTGTGGGCAGCCGGCGCCCGACCGAGTACGGCCGCACCGCTACCTACCGATTGGCGAGCGAGCTGGCAGCAGCCGGCATGGGGATTGTGTCTGGCCTGGCGCTCGGCATCGACACCGTAGCGCACCAAGCAGCTTTGGCGGCAGGCGGTTATACCGTAGCGGTGCTCGGCTCCGGCCTTAGTAGTATTTACCCGGCCAGTAACCGCACCTTAGCCAAGCGCATCGTTGAAAGTGGGGGAGCGGTGATTACCGAGCAAGAGCCGGAGATGCCCGCGCTGCGGCACCACTTTCCGGCCCGCAATCGCATTATTGCCGGAATGAGTCGCGGGGTGATCGTAACTGAAGCCGCCGAAAACAGCGGCTCACTCATTACCGCTCGTGATGCCAGAGATGAGAATCGCGAGGTCATGGCGGTACCAGGGAACATCACCAGTAGCTTATCGGCAGGCAGTAACAGTTTGCTGCTGGCGGGCGCCCACCCCATTTTAAAGGCGCAAGACGTGCTTAATGGGCTGGGGCTGTCATCGCCGGCTCTACCTAGGGCCGAAAGCTTACCAGCCAGCAAGGAGGAGGCGGTGCTGCTGGAGCTCCTCGGCCAGGGCATCTCTTCGAGTCATGAGCTGATCGGCCGCAGTGGGCTCAGTGCTAGCCAGTTTGCTCAGGTCATTAGCTTGATGGAGATCAACGGCAAGGTGAAGAATTTGGGAGGGGCAACTTGGGTCCAGCGTTAGCTGCGGCGCAGCAGCAGGCGCCGTTCTTGTCCCGCGAGGGCGCGCACCGTCCAGTATAGCGCCAGGTTGAGGATAAAGCCGGGTAGCGCATCAAACTCGGAGCGGTAAAAGGCAAAAAGTTGGGTAATGAAAATATCAACGAGCAGAGACTTAGCAAAAAAGTTGTAGGCGCTCAAGCGCGAACGGTGAATCTGGATCACGCCAGCGGCGATCAGCCCCGCCGAAAGCAATGAGCTCACGAACTGGAGACTTGAAGCATACAGTAAATGGGAGCGATGCTGTGTGATCAGCGTGACCACATCAAGACCGATCACCACTAAAAAGGCGATGGCCTTAACAATAAAAACGGTATCTATTACCGTAATGCCGAGCCGCGTCGTAATGAGGCGCTCGTACAGACGCTCACTAGAGCGCCTGGTGAGCTCGAACCAAGACGGGGCCTGGCGGGCGGGTGGTGCCTTAAGGAGCGCTTGGCGCAGGGCCGCAACCAGCGGATCGTCCGGGTCAGCTTTGCGAAGATAGCGTAGCGCCCGACTCCGCTCGCTCGCATCCAGGTCGCCCAGCACCACCTCTTGGGTCGCCACAAGAGCGTTCAACAAATACTCGGCGGGCGTCAGATCGCGCGTGCGACTGAGCTGACGGAATAGCACAAACAGCAGCATAAAAACCACGTAGATAATCGCAATGGTGGGCTGGAAAAAGTAGTTGTTGTCACGGGTAATAAACTTGCCCAGCTCATCAATAAATAACCCAAAGCCGAGGCCGCCCAGAACGCTTGCAAGGCGCTGCACGCGGCTACCAATAAAGGCCAGCAACAGCACCACGGCAGCCACCATTAAAGCGCCCCCGTACAGCAGGTGCGCAATGTGAAAGTGAGCGCCACCAACGCTGGGATAGCCCGCCAAGTGGAGGAAAAAACGCACCAGGAGTAAACTACTGACCGCCGAAACGAGGAACAGCTCCAGGAGTTCGCCGGCGGCGGTATTGCGGTAAAAATAGCTTGGGCGGGGCATAAAATGATTGTAGCATGGGCTTTTGTTACAATAAGGCGATGCAGAACATCTGGGAAAACCTGCCGCGGCCGTTTTTTGTGCTTGCGCCCATGGACGACATTACTGATACCGTGTTTCGGGAGATTGTGGTGCGTACGGCCGCGCCCGACCTGCTGTTTACCGAGTTTGCCTCGAGCGATGGCTATGCCCACCCTCAAGGCCGCGCCAGCGTGGAGCGGCGCTTATATATCAATGAATCCGAAGCGGCGCTGGGTATCCCGCTGATTGCCCAAATTTGGGGCAACAATCCGGATCACTACCATGAGATGGCCAAAGAGCTCGTTGCGCGCGGCCAGTTCGCTGGCATTGATATCAACATGGGCTGCCCGGAAAAGGGGATTGTGCGGCGAGGTTGCTGCGGTGGGCTTATTAAGGAGGAGAACTGGGACAACGCGGCGGCCATTATTCAGGCTACTAAGGCCGGCGCAGGCGAGTTGCCGGTAAGTGTTAAGACGCGCATTGGCGTCAATCGGATTGTTACCGAGGAATGGGCCAGCCATTTGCTTAAGCAGGAGATTGCGGCGCTGACCATCCACGGCCGGACCGTGCGTGAGATGAGCAAGGTTCCGGCCCACTGGGACGAGATCGCCAAGGTGGTGCAGCTGCGCGACCGGCTCGCTCCCAGCACCGTTATTATTGGTAATGGCGATGTCACAAACCGACAACACGGTGAGCAGCTGGCAACCGAGTCTGGCGTCGACGGCATTATGATTGGCCGCGGCGTGCTGCGCGATATTCAGGCGCTGGCCAGCAACCCCACCGAACCGACGCCGCCCCAGCGCTTTGCACTGTTTGAGCAGCACCTCAGCCTGTATGAATCCACCTGGGCCGACGCCAAATCCTACGAGCCGATGAAGCGATTTGCCAAGCTGTACATTAGCGGATTCCCCGGTGCAGTCGAGATTCGCACCAAAATAATGGAGACTCACTCGCCCGAGGAAGCACGTCAGGTTCTTAGTACGCTGGTGGTGGCGTGAAAGCACTATTCAGAAAGCGCAAAATCAGTCGACCACTGGGGATTATCGTGCTAACTGCTGTCGTAATTGCGCTGGGCTGGCACTTCCTGATCCAGCTCTTATTTACGGGCCCGTTTGCAGCAACGGCCGCCGACCAGGGGGAGCACGCCGGCTGGCACACAGTGACAAATCGCTCTAACTATTTCCAAGCCTCTTATCCATGCTGGACCAAAACTAATAACCACCTTCAGGGAGACACTGACGATTACCGGTTTGTCACCGGGTGCAACTATATTGTCGCAGGCACGCCGGGCCAAGCGGGCGCCGTGCTGGCTGGCTTTGCGGTGTGGGGAGGCCCCATGCGCTACCCCTCAGACCCTACCGATCAATACGGGTTGCTCCGACAAACGATTGAGAACCAAAAATACCTCGTTAACAGTGAGTATACCCCTGGCACCGAGATTAATACCGTCCTGGACGGGCATCCGGCCGTCAAAACTACCGGCACAACCACTGCCACTGCTACGCAAGCTCAGTACACCAGCCGCGAAACCCGCTACTGGCTGTTTGGCCGCGGCCGCTTTTATAGAGTTGAGTATAGTCAGCCAGAGGGAAGCGCCGACATGAGCCAACGCTTTTTTGCCTCTTTTAAGCTCACTGACTAGCAGCCTGCCCAGCCAAAAATTAGTCGGCGAGAGATCAAAGCTTGGTGGCAAAAAATCCTAAATCACTGCATAATAATACAACTGCCGTGCAGCGTACCTATTTTTGCAGTTCGACCAAGGAGGTGCCTCATGGCACAAACCAAAAAAGCACCGCCACCTAGCGACCCGGTAGCAACAGCGTTCTTTACGATCTTGGTGATCGCGCTGATCGCAGGCATGCTGGCGATTGCCGGCGTTTTCAAGTCAGCAACGCAGCCTTATCGGGAACCGGACATCCGTACGGTCAGCGGCACGCCGCTTTCAAGGAGCGAAGTTAACCGACTGGCCAGCTCCTTGGGCTTGGAGGGGCGAGTCATTCGGGAAAACCTTCCCCATGGGCTTACCCTCACTGCCAACCTTGCCACGGCGAGCGGCAACTTCGAAGTCATAAGCACCACTAGTACGGCGCGCAACCTGGGCTTTTACTTGACGGAAGAGAAACTGCTTCAAGCCATCGGGCTTCTTGAAGAACTGGCAGAACATCAGCCAATCATCTCCGAAGAGCTTCAGAGACCTCACGAGGAAATACGGCTACGGCTAGCAACCAGTCGCTACTCTCAGCACATCCTGGTGTTCCCCGGGGGGCTCAACAACTTCGACTCATGGTCCGATGGGGGACCTACGCCCGGGAAGATCAAGGAAGGCATTTTCGGCGAATGGCTTAACCAGGATGTTCATAAAGAAAATGAAGAATTCCTGTTTGGCCGTTGGTTGTTTTCACATTACAGCCTGGAAAGCGAAGCACTTTACCGCGAGGAAGAAGGGTTTCTGTCCTCACCTGAAGGAGAAACGGAAGAAGAACCAAGCGAAGAGCTCTTGAGTGCAGGGGTCTTTTACCAGCTGCTCTGCGAAGTAACACTCCAAGAGGATCCGGCGTCGCCAGCAACTGAGCGGCTACAGCACATGAAGCCAGTCGACTTCCGTGAAGCCAGCTTGTTCCAAGAAGTTAGTCAACGCAACATAGGCGAAATATGCAACACCCAAGGCGTGGCAATGGCTAATGCGGCCAGCTCCACTCCGGTTAGCTACCGGCGGTACACCGAAAATGCACGAAGCGAATACTCCTCAGTGGGGCTGGTCAGCGCCGCCGACTACGAACGCTATAGCGACCGGCTCGCTCCCTAGTAATGAGTCTAAAGGCTCACGGAAGAAGACCACACGGTCCGATCCCGTGGGCCTTCTTCCATGGTTGCCATATAGTAATTAATATGTTACTATTGGCTATTCTGTCGTAGCAAACTTTACCCTTCAACAGAAAGAACCCCATGGCGCTGAGAGGTA
>JASLFZ010000031.1 GCA_030150485.1 Candidatus Saccharimonadales bacterium
AGAAATGGTCGGCATAAGAGGCGTGGCAGTCGCCGTAGGGGTCGGGTACCAACGCCACCGGCCAGCCAGCGTAATCCTGATCGGCGGGCGGCAGAAAGTCGTACCACTTGCGCAAGGGATCGAAGTTATCGACGATGTGCAGGTGGCGGGCGGTACGGCCCCGCTGGCGCACCGCCCAGGCCAGCGCCTCGGCGGTCATGATTTCGCGGAAGTGCCCAATATGGTAGGAGGCCGAGGGCGAGATGCCACTCGAGACCACAATATCTGCGTCGGGATAGCGCCGAATAACATCATCGGCGGCTCTATCAAGCCAAAACTGGGAGGGTTTGGGGTCTGCCATTGCTTGCATTGTACATCAAAAAAGGCCCCGACTGGGGCGCTTCTTTGAGAGCACTGGGCTATTCGATATGGGAAATTTTGTAAACCATCTCGCCAGACGGCACGGTAATGGCCACCTCTTCGCCCTTGGTTTTGCCCATCAAGGCCTGACCGATCGGCGACTCGTTTGAGATTTTACCCTCGGTGGGGTTGGCTTCGGTCGAGCCGACAATGGTGTAGATTTGTTTGCCATCCTCAATTTCGAGGTGCACGGTTGAGCCAATATTGACCTTAGCGGTGCTGCGTGGGGCCTTAATAACGACCACATTACGCAAGATATGCTCCAGCTCGGAGATACGCCCCTCAATAAATGATTGGTGGTCTTTGGCGGCGTCCCAGCTCGCGTTTTCGCTGAGATCGCCAAACTCCTTGGCCTCTTTAAGCTCCTGGGCCACATTAGGGCGCTGTTTTTTGACGAGGTCTTCGAGCTCGGCTTTGAGCTTTTCGACACCGTCTTTGGTTAAGTAAAATTCTTTTTTAGCTAGTGTATCCATATGGTTTCCCCTCCTTCTACCCCTTCGTTGTTAAAAGGGTGAAAAAAAATCCCCGAGGCATGCCTCGAGTTCGCGAGTTGGCTTGAAATTTGTAATGTAAGCGTAAGCAGAACCTTACGTTACAACTCATTCTCGCCTAGTGTTTTCACGCCGTCAAGAGTTACTATTGTCAACGCAAATTAATTGTAGTTTTAAGGGCTGAGGATGGGCTGAGGCGAGGCCTAGTTTGGAACGCAACCGCCCGGACGCGTGAAGCAGTAGGCCAGGGTCTCACGTACCGGCGGCGCCGCATAGCTGGCACCTTCGCCAGCGCCTTGAATAAAGACAACTATCTCGATTTGCGGGTTATTGAACGGTGCAAAGGCGGTAAACCAGGCGTCGGGCTTGCCGTTGGTGCTGGTTTGGGCGGTACCGGTTTTGGCGCCAACCTGCACCGGTACCTGCTGCGCTATCTTACAGCACGCGGTGCCGTACGGAGCATACACGGCGTCGTGCATGCCCTGGCGCACGGTGGCGAGATTGTCTGCCGAGATAAAGTTTTGGGCCTCTACTTTAGGCTGCACCGTTTGGATGGTTTGGCCGCCGGCGCTATCAACCTCTTTGAGAAAGTGCGGCTGGTACACGGTGCCGCCATTAGCCACCGCTGCCTCGGCCACTGCCATCTGGAGGGGGCTCGCCAGAAGATCGCCCTGGCCAATGGAGATGTTGTAGGTATCACCCACCGTCCAGGGCTGGCCGGTCAGCTTTTTGTAAAATGCCGGCGTCGGCACGCGGCCGGCGGTCTGTTCCGGGATATCAACGTTGGGTTTTTGGCCAAGGCCAAACTTGTGGTAGTAAGACTCTAGCTTATCGACACCCAGACCGATGATGTTGCCAAACCCCCCGCCCACGGTATAGAAGAAGACATCGGAGCTGACCGCCAGCGCCTTGACCACATTCACCACACCCAATGGGCCGCCCTGGCCGGTCTCAAACTGAGTGTAGGACTGGTAGGTGTAGGTAATGGCAGAGTTGTACTGGTTGTGGACCACAATGGAGCCAGTATCGTCCACTGTGGTGCTGGGATTGATAACGTGCTCTTGCAACGCCGCTGATGCCACCAGTGGCTTAATAATAGATCCGGTGGGATAAGCGCCATCGATAGCTTTATTGAAAAGCGGCTGGGCGGGATTATCAACCAGCACGCTGTAATTTTTTTGGCTGATGCCCTGGGCGAATTGGTTGTTATCGTAGGTGGGCAGACTGACGGCCGCCAGAATCGCGCCGCTGCGCGGATCGATGGCGACACCGGCAGCTTGGGTTGAGCCGGAATCCTGCATCGCCTGTTGGATGTTGGTGGCCAAGGTGGTTTCTATACCGCTATCGACGGTTAGTACTAAGTTGTCGCCGGCTTCAGCTGGTTTAGAGGCGAGCACCTTGATAGGCTTGCCAGTCGCATCAACCTCGGTCTGGGTGCTGCCATTTTGGCCGCGCAGCAGCGCCTCAAACTGCTTTTCGATTCCCAGCTTACCGATGTAGTCCGTAGGGGTGTAGGTGGGGTCGTTAACCAGATCTTGCTGGTCGACACGGCCGGTGTAGCCCAGAACGCTCGAAAGCAGATTACCGGGATCGTTGTATTGGCGGATCTGGTTAACGTCCAGGCTGAAGCCGGGCACGGCGTTGCCAGACTGGTCGAAGTTCAGGGCGGTGTCGCGGTCGACATTGCTTGCCACCACCTGGGGCTGCGTGCTGCTAAGGCAGGCCGTTTCGGCGGCGGCGTGAGAAAGCTTGGCGGCCACATCGGCGTTCACGCAGGTGGTTTCGGCGGCGGCTGCCACGGTGCTCGGCGACAGGTTGAGCAGCCCGGCCACCTGGCCGTAGAGTTGCTGACGCTCCGCAACGGTACGCGGCAGTAGGCTGGGGGTAACATTTACATCAAAGCTGCCCTGATTTTGGGCCATAATGGTTTTGGAGCGATCGTAAATAATACCGCGGGGAGCTCTGGTAATGGTTTGGCGCAGCCGGTTACCATCGGCATAACTAAGGTTTTTGCTGCCGCCAACAATTTGCAGATTGAAGAGCTGCGCGCCCAATACGACTGTGCTAATTGCCACTAAGCCAACAATTACCCACAGTGGCCGCCGACTGGTAGGCGTTTCGATGGTGCCCGCCTGCGCATCGGCCGGCAAAATGGCGTCGGCCCAGCTCTCGTGGCCGCCGGAGTCGCGCTTGACGGTTTGACGCCCCTTGCGCGCGTGCTGCTCCCCACCGTAGCCAAACAGTGGACCGCTCATGAGGGCAGCTCCCGACCAATCTCGATGGCTGCTCGGCCCCTGCGACCAAGATTGGCCCGCACAAGGTAAATTAAGAGCGTGAGCGCCAAGTTGTCGACCAGCTCGCGACCAATGCGGCTGATCACTACGGAGCTTACCGCAGCCCCCAACGCCGTGAGCACCACTAGGTTATACAGCAAGCTGCCGACCGCGATTAGAACCAAC
>JASLFZ010000005.1 GCA_030150485.1 Candidatus Saccharimonadales bacterium
GGTTGATGTTACCCAAGAGGTGAAGGTGAGTATGCCGAGCGCGTCGACTACCAGTGGTAAGACCGGGGGCACAGCGGTGCCCAGCACTACCGCACCAGCTCAGCCGGCGAGCACACCAACGAGCACGCCACCCGTGGCTCAGCCTGCCGCGACGACTGCGACGCAAGCTCAGGTGCAGCCGCAGAGCCAATCCGCTGCACCCATCCCTGCGCAGCCTGCTCAAACCAGCCAAACTCAGGCGGCAACACCGGGAGACGGCCAGAGCTCATCGGTACAGGACGCTACCAGCGACGATGCGGCCATCCAGAGTGCCCAGGCCCAGACGCAATCGCAGGATCAGCCCCAATCGACCGTTACTACGCTACCAGATACTGGAGCCACCTCAGCCACCAGTGGCACGCTCGGGTTAACCCTGCTGCTGCTCGGCTTTGCAGCCTATTATCGCAGTCGCCAGAGCCTGTGGCGCCGTTTGCGCAAATCTGCCTGAATTTATGTAGGCCACCGGTGCGTCCGGAGAACTGTATACTAAGACCATGCAATCATTAGCTAAGAACTTAGCTGAATTACAGGTGCGGGTGGAGAGCGCTATGCAGCGGCTAGGAATAGCCGCAGATCAGGTGCGCCTGGGGGAGCTGAATACCATCATGGCGCAGCCTGGCTTTTGGGACGATCCAAAGGCGGCCGCCAAAATCAGCCAGGAGGCCGCCGGGCTGAAAAGCCACAGCGATGAGTGGGAGCAGTTGCGCCAGGACGTGATCGTGGCGCGCGAGCTAGCGGAGCTGGGAGACGCCAGTATGCAGGCCGATCTAGAGACTAACTTTGAGCGGCTACAGGCGGCCTATGCGGCCAGAGAGTTTGAACTGAAACTATCCGGCCCGCACGATCGCGACGGAGCTATCTTGACGCTGACGGCCGGCGCCGGCGGTACCGACGCGCAAGATTGGACCGAGATGTTGCTCCGCATGTATCTGCGCTTTGCCGAGTCTCAGGGCTGGAGCGCCGATGTGGTGGACCGGGGCGAGGGCGAGGAGGCCGGCATTAAAAGCGCTACCGTTGAAATAAGCGGCGCTTACGCGTTTGGCAAACTTAAAAGCGAAAAGGGCGTGCACCGCTTGGTGCGCCTTAGTCCGTTCAACTCTGACAATCTGCGCCAAACCAGTTTTGCGGGCGTGGACGTGGTGCCGCAGCTGACCCACCCGGAGGAGTTTGTGGTGGATGAAAAGGATCTGCGCATCGATGTGTTCCGCAGCGGCGGCCATGGCGGCCAAAGCGTTAATACTACTGATTCGGCGGTCCGCATTACGCACCTGCCCACCGGCACGGTAGTGGCGATTCAAAATGAGCGCTCGCAGCTCCAAAATAAGGAAAAGGCATTGGTAATTCTGAAAGCTCGTTTGACCGCCATGATGCTGGAACAGCAGGCCGAGGAGCTGACCAAGCTCCGTGGCGCGCAAAAGGCGGTGGAGTGGGGGAGCCAGATTCGCAGCTACGTGCTACACCCTTACACCAAAGTGAAGGACCATCGTACCGGCCACGAAACCTCGGCCGCCCAAGCGGTGCTTGATGGCGAGCTGGAGCCGTTCATCGATGCCTATTTGCAGACCCAGATTGGTGCTTAGAGTCGGTATCGCTGAAGTTTATATCGCACCGAACAAGTGTTAACAAAGTTGTCAAAGTGTTAACTTTGTTAACACCGTCGTGTGTGGCTAACCGCTTGTAACTGATAAATCTTACGCTTAACGCTTCAAAAAGCCTCAAAAGGTGATACCATAGCCCTGTGATTCTGTTCGACCGCGTGACGAAAATGTACCCCAACAAGCAGATTGCCTTGAGTGGGTTGAATTTGCATATCCAACCGAAGGAGTTCGTTACCATCGTGGGAGCTTCTGGAGCCGGCAAGTCCACGCTGATTAAGCTCATGACCCGCGAGGAGGTGCAAACCTCCGGCAAAATTATCGTCGGCGGCCTCGATTACGACACCATTATGTACAAAAATATTCCCTTGCTGCGGCGACGTATTGGCGTGGTGTTCCAGGACTTCAAACTGCTCCCGAACCGTAATGTTAATGAAAATGTGGCTTTCGCGCTCGAAGTGGCCGGCGCTAACAACCGCGAAATTAAACGCAGCGTGCCGCGGATGCTGCAGTTGGTGGGTCTCGCCGGCAAGGGCGAAAACTTTCCGCGTGAGCTATCCGGTGGCGAGCGCCAGCGTGTGGCGATCGCCCGGGCATTGGTGCGGCAGCCTAAAATTCTGATTGCCGATGAGCCCACCGGCAACCTCGACCCCAACACCTCGTGGGATATCATTGAGCTACTATTAAAAATTAATCGTTTTGGTACCACCGTTTTGCTGACCACGCATAACAAAGATATCGTCAACGCGTTGAAGCGCCGCGTCATTACCATCCAGCGTGGGCGCATTATCAAAGATGAAGAGCAGGGGAAATACGCTCTATGAGTTTGAGCTATACGACCACCACCCGCATCACCAAAACCGGCCTGCGCAACTTCGTGCGCAACGCCTGGCTCTCGACGGCCGCCACCGCTGTGATGACAGTAACGCTCAGCCTCGTGGCGGTGTCCTACATCGCCAACCAAGCGCTAACCAGCACCATCCAGGGAGTGGAGAACAAAATTGATGTCACCGTCTTCCTCAACGACGCCGATACGCCCGCCCAAATCAACGCCTTTAGAGCCTCGCTTGAACAGCAGCCGGCGGTGGCGGGCGTCACGTATGTATCTAAGGCCGACGCTTTAAAGCAGTACCAGCAGGAGAACGCCAACAATCCCAAGCTGCTCGAAGCTATTAGCCCGACCGATAACCCGCTGCCAGGGAGTTTGAACGTCAAAGCCAAGAACCCCAACAATCTGCAGCCCATTGTGACCTACGTTAATCAGCCAGCCAACAAGGGGCTGCTTTCGACCACCGAGAACGCGGTGAGCTATAGTGGCAGCCGCAAAGATACCATTGATAAGATCATCCACACCTCTAACTTTTTAAAGGCGACCGGGCTAGTGGCCTCGGTGATCTTCATTATTATCTCGACCTTGATCATTTTTAATACCATCCGCATGGCTATTTTTACGCGGCGGGAGGAGATCGAGATCATGAAGCTGGTGGGGGCAACCAACTGGTTCATTCGCGGCCCCTTTATTTTTGAGGCGGCGCTGTACGGCATTATCGCGGCGATCCTAGCTTTGATTTTTGTGTATGTGGTGGTGCTTTCGGGCGCGCCCAAGCTAGGCAACTACATCAATATCAACCAGATAACCAACTACATGCAGGGGCACATAGCGCTGGTGGCGCTCGTTGAGCTCATTATTGGTATGACAATTGGCACCGCTTCGAGCCTAGTCGCCCTCAAACGCTACTTGAAGCTGTAAGCTATGTTTTGGGCCGGCGCATACAATCTGCTGAGCAGACGTCTTAAGCCGGGCTAAGCCATAGCTTACAGCTTTATCTCAGGTTGCCATAACCATCTTGACCGGGTTAACCATAAGAGGGTACAATCATAACTGTTAAGGGGCAAAACAAATCGGTAGCAAAATCAGACAGCAAAGCACTCAAACTCGGCTAGCCAAGATCGTATCGGCAGCCGTATTGACGGTTGTATTTGTGAGTCCGGCGGCCTATGCCGACCAGTACGATAGCCAGATTTCGGCGCTGAATAGCCAGATTCAGCAGCAGCAAAGCGCGGCTGCGGGCTTGCAGAACCAGGCCAACACCTTAAGCAACCAGGTAGCGGCGCTGAACGATCAAGAAGAGGCCATCACCGCCCAGCTGGAACTGAACCAAACCAAACAGGCTCAGACCACCCAACGTATTGCCGATGCCCAAAATGAGCTGGCTACCAAGAAGGGCATTTTGGACGAGAACGTCCGTGATATCTACCAGGAATCCCAGGTTACGCCTTTAGAGATGCTCGCTTCCAGCAATAACTTTAGTGACTTCGTCGACAAGCAGCAGTACTTAGACCAAATCAAAAGCCATATTCAAGATGAGTACAACCAAGTCAGCCAGTTAGAAACCAGTTTAGTGAGCCAGCAGGCCGACCTCAACCGCTTGGTAACGCAGCAGTCGAGCATGGCCAGCGCGCTGGCGCAGCAGAAGGCCCAGGAAAACCAGCTTCTGGCCCAGACCCAAGGCCAAGAGTCGGCCTATCAGCAGTTGGTGGCCTCGAACCAGAGTAAGCTCAATAGTATCGTGGCGGCGCGGGCTGCCGCCCTGCGCAGTAGCGGCTCCGGGCTCAGCCTGGTGGCCTCCGGCTCCGGTGGCTGTGGGCCTTACCCCGATAAGTGGTGCCAGGCGGCTCAAGATAGCTTGATTACCGATGGCAACTACTACAACCGCGAGTGTGTCTCCTACGTGGCCTACCGACGCGAAACGACCGGTCACGCTCTGCCGGCCAACTATGGCAACGCCAGCCAGTGGTACGCGTATGTCGATCACTACAGTAACCCCCAGCCCGGCGATATTGCCGTCTGGCAGGCCAACGGTAACGCCTATGTGGGCGGCTTTGGCCACGTGGCCTATGTAGAGGCGGTGGACGGCGGCGGCATCACCATCAGCCAGTACAACTTCAATACCGGCAGCGGTGACGGCATGTACTCAGAGATGCACATCGCCAACGGCAGTACCATGATGGGCGGCATTGGGTATATCCACTAAATGAGCTTAAACAAGCGTTTTACCAGTGTGCCCGGACTAGCCCTCAGCGGGGTGGTCGTAGCGGTGGTGTTCTTTACCGCTGGCCAGATTGCGCCTCAGGTAGTACCGCCATCCTGGTCGCTGGGTTACAATCGGCTCGATTTCAATAATCTCAATGATACCTACCGGCTACTACAGAGCCGGTTCGATGGCCACATCAACCCCAGTAACGTGATGGATGGTGCTCGCGCCGGGCTGGTAGCTTCAGCCGGCGACCCCTACACCGTGTATCTGCCGGCCGCCCAAGCCAAAAGCCTCAACAGCCAGCTCAGCGGCAGCTTGAGTGGGATTGGCGCCGAGGTGGATATCAAAAACAATGTTGTTACCGTTATTGCGCCCGTGGCCGGTATGCCGGCAGCCAGCGCTGGTCTCGAGCCGGATGATATTATTGCCGCGATCAATGGCGCCGACACCTCGAGTATGACGCTCGACCAAGCGGTGGCGGCCATTCGCGGCAAGGCTGGCACCAAGGTCACACTAACTATCGAGCGCGGCAGCGTTACCAAAGATTACACCATTACGCGCCAAAACATTACCGTTCCGAGCGTAACCTGGAGTATGAAGGCAGAAACCAACGGCACGAGCGACATCGGCTACATCAATATCTCAGAGTATGGCACCGACACCTCGGCCAAGATTGGGCAAGCGGCTAGCGACCTCAAGGGCAAGGGGGCGAAGAAGATCATCCTTGATCTGCGCAACAACCCTGGCGGCTATTTGGACGCGGCTGTGACGGTGGTGAGCCAGTTCACCCAGCCGGACGTAACGGTGGTAAACGAAAAGCACGGCGGCCAAATCGTGCAAACGCTGCAAAGCCAGGGCACCGGTCCGCTGGTAGGGTTGCCGGTGGTGGTGCTGATTAATGGCGGCTCGGCTAGCGCCGCCGAAATTACCGCTGGCGCGTTGCGCGACGACATCCACGCCACCCTGATTGGCCAAAAGAGCTTCGGTAAGGGCAGCGTGCAGGAGATCGATAATCTTCCCGGCGGCGCTGAGCTCAAGGTTACCGTGGCGCACTGGTTTACGCCGAGCGGCCAGGGGATCGACCACATCGGCATCACGCCTAAGATTGTTGTTCCTATGACCCAGGCCAATATTGATGCCGGCCAAGACCCTCAGATGGATAAGGCCATTGCGCAGCTCAGCCAGTAGCCGAACTCAGCCCCGTAGCTAAATATTCTTCCAGTCGCCGTCGTTGATCCGGTTGCGGCCGTTAATGTGCCACTCATGAGGATTTGAGGTAGCCAGCTGCCGGTAGAGCGTCTTAGCGGTTTCGGTGTACAGCTTGTTTTCGGCCACCTTGGCGCGGTGGCTCCACTGGTCGCGCAGGTCGCTGCCGCGCGCGGCCTGCTCCATCAGCTCAAAGTCGACGTTAAGGTTGTCGGCGTCTTTTACAATGCGTGATTCGAGCGAGGTGCGCCGCTCGTACTCCTCCCAAAGGGCGTAAAACTCCTTTTCTAGCGTGGTCCCGCCGAGCATGTCCTGAATACCGAGCTTATCGTTACGCTCAACATACTGGCGTGCCAGGTAGTCTACATCGCCGGTGCGGCTTTCGGCGATATCGTGCACCATCACCATTTTGGCGATTTTACCGGTGTCAACGTTTGCTTCGTGGGCCGCAATGATCATAGCGATCCAAAACACGTGAAAGTGGTGCTCGGCCAGGTTGGCAAACGGGGTGCCGCCGAGGCGCGTCCACATCCGCTCAATGTAGCGGATCGAGCCCATCTCGTATAAAAAGTTAATGTTAGCGCGGTTATTAGTTGGTTTCGTCATGGGCACATTGTAGCATTTGGGGCCTGGGACTTGTTGCGTGGCTAGCTCTGCGTTAAGATGGGGAGGTTAATTGCTTATGGTGGGGGAAACGTGGCCGAAAAACAAACCAAATATATCTTTGTAACCGGAGGCGTGCTCTCTGGTTTGGGCAAGGGGATTACCGCCGCCTCACTCGGTACGGTGCTGAAGGCGCGCGGCTTTAGCGTCAACATCATGAAGTGCGACCCGTA
>JASLFZ010000004.1 GCA_030150485.1 Candidatus Saccharimonadales bacterium
GCCGCCGCTCAAGCCTCCACCAAGCCGACCGTACAGCTAAGCGTAACGGGTAGTGGGCCCATCAACATTACCGCAACGGTCACCTCTGGCTCCAACCCCGCCACCCAGCTCACCTTCTACGATGATGATCAGATCATCTCAACCCAGGCCATTAATGGCGATACCACCTATTCAATGAGCTATACGCCCACTACCAACGGTAGTCACACCATTAAGGCCGTAGCCACCGATAGTCAGGGCAATACGGGCGAGGATGACACGGTGGTAACTATTTCCGGTAGTGGCGCTGGCACGACGGGCGGCACCAGCGGTGGCACAACACCACCCACCACCACTCACTAAGCACCAAGTAAGAAATAGCCGCCCTCTTTACAGGACGGCTATTTCTTTGGCTAAAATCTAGGCTTAGTCTTCTGGTGTCGGATTGGTGAGCTCAACGAGGCTATCTTCAAGCCGCTGGGTCGGGCTCACGCGCCGTGGTCGGCGACCGCGAGATTGGCTGGCATCATTCTTTTGAGGAGCCGCCGCAGCTGTAGGCTGAGCGCCGTGCGGACGTGTTGGGCTACTGCTGCCTTTCTCCTGCTGACGACCCTTTTGACGATTGCGTCCACCTGCCTTAGCGCCCTCAGGCTTACTGGCAGCTGGAGCTGGGCGCGCGCTTGGTCGCTCATTGGCAGCCCCTATTGGCTTGACCAGCGCAGCAAACAACATCTTGCCGGCAACCGTCTGGAAAACCCGGGTAATCTCTACCTCAACATCTTGGCCCATAAGCCGCTCGGCATTATCGATTACAATCATGGTACCATCAGCCAAGTAGCCAACCCCCTGCCCCTTTTCCTTGCCGGGCTGTACAACCTTGGTTTGCATATGCTCGCCAGGTATTACGACCGGTCGTACCGCGTTTGCGAGTTCATTAATATTTAACACGCGCACGCCTTCAATGCTTGCAACTCGATTTAGGTTATAGTCGGTCGTTAAAACGTTGCAGTTAAGCTGGCGACCCAGGCGAACGAGCTTAGCATCCACCTCTTTAATGTCCTTATAGTCGTCCTCGATGATATCCATATCCACGCCAATCTCGCGCATGGTATTGAGCATCTCCAGGCCGCGGCGGCCGCGGCTGCGCTTCATACTATCTCCTGAATCCGAGATAAGTTGCAGCTCCGCCAGCACGAAGCGTGGCACGAGCAGCTTACCCGGCGCAAAACCAGCTTTAGCAATATCAACGATTCGTCCGTCAATAATTACTGATGTATCCACCAGTGCCGGCACCGCCGTAACCGACGGAATTTCCTCACTGGGTCGATTAAATAATCCCATTTACTGTAATAAATCCTTTCCTTAGCGCTTGAGCGCTTTGCTATGTAGGCATTGCCGCGGCCACCGCTTCTGTGATGGTTTTTACACGACTCATACCGGTAGCGTCGGCTTTATTGGGACCGATAGCATAACGGAATCCCAATTTTTTAGCTTCAGCTAAGCGTCCGGAGACATTGCTCACGGACCGGATTTCACCACTGAGGCCGACCTCGCCGAACGCGATTAAATTATGGGCGACCGGCTTATTTTTAAACGCCGAGGCTATCGCC
Organism: Candidatus Saccharimonadales bacterium; assembly: GCA_030150485.1. GTDB lineage: Bacteria > Patescibacteriota > Saccharimonadia > UBA4664 > SCTI01 > JASLFZ01. The sequence continues at coordinate 1,590 of JASLFZ010000004.1, forward strand.
AAAATGATTGCTAGATCAGCAGCTGGCTCAGTAATTTTCAATCCACCTATGATATTAACATAAATGTCTTGATCTGACAAGTTAAGGCTGGCTCGCTTGGTCAAAACGGCCACGAGCACATTAAGGCGGTTGAGATCAAAACCCGAGGCCGTCCGCTTAGGATACCCAAAGGGGCTTTTCGCCACCAATGCCTGCACCTCCACCAAAATCGGTCGGGTACCCTCTATGGTGGCCAGCACCACCGACCCCGGTGCTTCTTGGCGCTCGGCCAGCAAAGCTGCCGAGGGGTTGGGCACCGGGATAAGACCAGCCTCTTGCATCTCGAAAATCCCAATTTCGCTGGTCGAACCAAAGCGGTTCTTAATCCCTCGCAGCGCCTTGAATGAGCCGTAGCGATCGCCCTCTAAATACAGCACCACATCCACTAAATGCTCCAGCACTTTGGGCCCTGCGATATTCCCCTCTTTCGTAACGTGGCCAATGATAATCATGGCAATGTGCTTTTGCTTGGCCACGCGCTGTAGCATCTGCGCGCTGGCAGTGATCTGGCCAACACTACCAGCCGCACCCGTAAGCGCTTCCGTCGTTAAGGTTTGAATGGAGTCAATAATTACCAGGCCATAGTCGCCGCTCTCGATGGTAACCGTAACACCATCGGCGTTCGTCTCACTTAAGAGCTCCAGGTTCTCAGCCGTCACGCCTAACCGGTCCGCTCGCAGCTTAATCTGATTGGTCGACTCCTCCCCGGAAACGTAGAGCACTGGTTGGCTGGCCGCAATTTGGGCCGCCAGCTGTAGTACTAGTGTGGATTTACCAATACCCGGATCACCAGAAAGCAGCATAATTGACCCCGGCACCATACCGCCCCCCAATACTTGATTGACCTCGGCAATTTTTGTGTCAATTCGAGGTAGCTTACGCGTCGCCACATCTGCCAGCTTCTCAGGCTTAGCGGCCGCCCCGCGTACACCAGACCTACTAGAGGAAACCCCCGCCGTCTCGACAAAGGAGTTCCATGCGCCACAGTTGTCACATCGCCCCGCCCACTTACCTTGAGCGTGCCCACACGACTGACAGACGAACTGCGTTAGCGTTTTAGCCATGCATTCATGGTAGCATAAACCGAACTAAAAGCGAACACTATTTTAGAACTATATTATGGTATAGTATGGGTATAATTTAAAGGAATTTTATGTTTGCGCATGTTTCTATCTGGGGAATTTTACTGGCGGCCGTGGCAGCCATGATTGTCGGAACAGCCTGGTATAGTTCAGCTTTATTTGGTAAGACGTGGATGAAGGCCATCGGTACTACCGAGAAAGACATGAGCCAGCGTATGGGCACCACCATGCCTTTGCTCATTATCGTTTCACTTGTGACCGCCTATGCGCTATCCCTGATAACGGCCTATCTACAGCACTACACCGGTGGCAGTGGGTTTGGGGCTGCCGTTGATACCTCCCTGCTCGCAGGAATTGGGTTCGGCGCCACAGCGGTGTTCGCCCATGGGGCATTTGAGCCGCGGGATAAAAAAGTTATGTACATCAACGCCGGTAACCGTATCGTTACGTTGCTAGTAATGGGGCTTGTAATCGGGGCATTTACGCGCTAAACCTACGCGTGCGGTTGCAGCGTCTTCAAAGCTAAGGCGCCATCCTTCGCCGTAATACTCACGGTGTCGCCCTCTTTGTACTCGCCGCCCAGGACGCCAATTGCTAGCGGGTCCTCAATCAGGTCCTGAATTGCGCGACGCATTGGACGGGCACCCTGGTCGACATTGTAGCCCTTCTCGATCAGCAAGTCTTTGGCGGTACTCGATACCCGCAGGCTCAGCCCCTGCTCACCGATCCGTGCCGCGAGATCTGCTAACTGCAAGTCAAGAATCTGGCGGATATCAAACTTACTGAGCGGCTTAAACACAATCACATCGTCAATTCGATTCAGGAACTCTGGGCGGAAGCTGCGTTTGAGCGCTGCTTGGACCTGTTCCTTAACGCGTTCGTGCTGGGTCTCGAGCTCGGCCTCTTCTTCTCTCGTGGTCACCGCAAAGCCCAGCTTGGCTTCGTTGTACATCGTCTCCGCACCAACGTTGCTCGTCATGATAATGATGGTGTTACGGAAATCGACGCGGCGGCCCTTGGCGTCGGTGACATAGCCGTCCTCCAAAATCTGTAGCAGCATGTTAAACACGTCCGGATGTGCCTTTTCAATCTCGTCGAATAGAATGAGGCTGTAGGGTTTGCGCCGAACCTGCTCGGTAAGCTGTCCTCCTTCTTCGTAGCCCACATAGCCCGCCGGGGCGCCCACTAGCCGCGAAACGTTGTGCTTTTCCATAAACTCGCTCATGTCAATCTTGATCATGGCGTCACGGCTGTTAAACATTTCCTGGCTCAGCACTCGTGCCAGCTCCGTTTTACCTACGCCCGTGGGTCCCAGGAAAATGAATGAACCAATCGGTCGGCGCGCATCGCTAATGCCGGTCCGGCTCCGTCGGATGGCTTTTGAGATCGCCGCAACCGCTTCAGACTGTGCAATCACGCGCTCACTGAGTCGGTCTTCAAGCTTAACCAAGTTAACCATCTCTTTATCGATTAAGCGCGTTACCGGAATCCCGGTCATCATGCTAATAACCTGGGCAATGTCCTCAGCGGTAATCTTTAAGGCGTCATCACTAACGCCCTCTTTAACGCGCGCCGAGCTAATTTTCTGCTCCAGTAGACTCAACTTAGTCTTCAAACGGGCAGCCTGCTCAAAGTCCTGGCTGTTAACTGCATCCTCGATCTGGGCCTGAATCTCGCTGAGCTGCTTCTGCATGGCTCGCAGTGGCTTGCTCAAAGCGCCTCGCTTAATGCGCACCAGTGAGGCGGCCTCATCAATCAAATCAATTGCTTTATCGGGCAAAAAGCGGTCGGCGACGTACCGGTGAGCCAGTTTGGCTGCCTGGTCGATAGCCGCATCGGTGATCTCAACCCGGTGATACTCCTCATAACGCGTCCGTAAGCCATGCAGAACCTCCACTGTTTCTGCCACGGTGGCTTCAGGTACCTGCACCGGCTGGAACCGCCGCTCGAGCGCCGAATCCTTCTCAATATGCTTCCGGTACTCATCTAGGGTCGTAGCGCCAATTACCTGGATTTCACCTCGGCTGAGCGCCGGCTTCAAAATATTAGCCGCATCAATGGCGCCCTCGGCGGCACCCGCCCCCACCACTGTATGGAGCTCATCGATAAACAGGATAACCTCACGATTAGCCTTGGTCTCATCTAGCAGCTTCTTTAAACGCTCCTCAAACTCGCCGCGATATTTTGTACCGGCAATTACGCTAGCCAAATCGAGCATTACAATACGCTTATTTTGCAGCATCTCGGGCACCTCTTCAGCAATAATGCGCTGGGCTAGCCCTTCCACGATAGCGGTTTTACCCACACCTGGCTCGCCGATCAATACCGGATTATTTTTAGAGCGTCGGTTCAGTATAGTAATAACGCGACCAATCTGGCTTTCCCGACCAACTACTGGATCAAGTTGATCGTTTTTTGCTTTAACCGTCAAATCCACCCCGAAGTTATCAAGGGCCGGAGTTTTAGACTTAGACTTTTTGTTGCCCTTTTGAGTAGCCTCTTCACCGGTGAAAAACTGCTGATTGCTGAGATAGTTTTCGAGCTCGGCGCGCACAACCGAGGGATCAACCTGCATCTCCTTAAGGATGGCGTTCGCACGGGCGTTTTTTTGGCTTAAGAGCGCAAATAAAATGTGCTCGGTACCGGAGTAAGGTTGGCCAAACTCGCGAGCAATCCGCCACGATAACGTAAGCGTGGTTTTAGCGGTCTCGCTTAAGCCTTTGTGGCTGCTGCGGGCGAACACATTTTGAGAGTGCGCGATCCACTCTTCGGCCCGGTCGGAAGTAACGCCGGCGTTGCGCAAAATTTTAGCGCCAATGGAGCCATTTTGTTGCAGCACGCCTAGCAGGATGTGCTCGGTACCAATGTAACTAGATGCCATCGCTCGCGCGATCGCATCAGCATTCTCTAGGCTTTGCTTAGCATTTTCAGTAAAACGATCAAATTGAGGACCAAATTCTACGCTCATAGAAGCTCCTTTCCCTTAGCCTTGAAGATAGTCGGTCGCAGCAGGATATCTATCTTCTTCTATATTAGCACTCTCATGGCCTGAGTGCTAGAATTTCGTGCCTGTCTTGGTGTGAGCTTCGGTT
>JASLFZ010000013.1 GCA_030150485.1 Candidatus Saccharimonadales bacterium
CCATAGCCGAGCTCGCTACACCGCTCAAGCCAGGTATGGATTTAAGTAGGGCCATCGATATTTCGGGCACCGGTGGTGATGGTATTAAGACTATCAATGTTGGTACAGTGGCATCGTTTGTAATGGCGGCAGGCGGCTTGACGGTTGGCAAGCAATCAACGCGCGGTTATACGGGCGTTTTAGGTAGTAAAGATTTCCTGGCCGAGCTGGGTATTGAGGTTAGGCGAGAGGACGAGGATGTGGCAAATATCGCGGAGCTACTGAAGCGTCATCACTTGGCCTTTTACTCGCATACCGCTTTTAACACTAACTTCAGTAACCAGGTGCGTTTCTTTACTGAGCTTAAGGAGAAAGGGCTGGCCTTCGTCACTCCGTGGCATCTCCTGTTCTGGGCATTTAACCCATTGCCACTGTCATATCGAGTCTATGGCATGTTCACTGATAAGTACTTGGTTGAGGTTGCTGAGGCGTTTCGCCGACAGAGGATTAAGCGCGGATGGGTAGTGCACGGCGCTGGTGGTACCGATGAGGTGTCGGTGTTGGGGCCAACTAAGGTGGCTGAATTTAGCACAGATGGCATCAAAGAGTTTGAAGTTGCGCCCGACGATTTTGGCGCTAAAACTGCTACTCTGCCGGATATCCAAGTTGCAGACTCCAAAGATGCAGTGGCTAAGGCAACTGCGGTGTTGCGAGGTGAGGATACCGACCCATTGCGCGATTTGGTTGCTATCAACGCTGCAGCTGGATTTTATATAGCCAATTTGGCGCCAGATTTGAAGCAAGCGATGCAGCTGGCAACTGAAACCCTGAGCAGCGGTAAGGCCTGGGCAAAGTATCAAGAGTACCGTCAAGCGGCCGTATGAAGTGAGCGAAGGTTAAGTACAGCAGGAGTACAATAAAGCTATGTCTATGTTTATCAAAAGATCATATTGGACGTTTAGCGCCGCTTTATTCGTTGTATGGGGAATTATTTTCCTCGTGCATTGGCTCGTGGGCAGTCCTCCCCATCCAAGGGCGTTGGCCCCAGTATTTTTTGGTTATTTTCTCGGCTGGCTAGCAGCGACGATTGGCCGGAGAGTTTACAAATAGTAAACCCTCAAGTTTATTCAGTAAGCGGGCGGTTTCTAGAAGGGCACCGAGCAGAGATTAGTTGTAATAAATCCTACTTATGCTATAGTAGGTTAATCGTTCTCTTATGACCGATCTGCCATGGCAGAAACTACCCATGGATGTACCAGCGAGGTTTAGATGCCAAGCGCAAAGGTTAAGATTCCTGGCACCCTTTTTTCTGATCACCCCGCCGATCTCGAGTTTCGTGAACGAGTACGCGCCATTGTTGCAGAGGAGATGTTTTGCCCGAAGGCGGGGGACGAGTCATCCCAGCCGAACCCCGAAAGAGTCAACGTTTTTCAAAGTCTCTACGGGGAAGGGGAATGTGCTAGCAGCGGTCCGGTTGTCTTCATTGACGTCACCGGGTACCCGACTCCGCAACGTATGAAGAACATCGAGGATCGCCTTGGGCGTATTCGAGACCGTACCAAGGAGCTACTGCCAGAGGGAAAGGATGTGGTCTTGGTGAAATTCCATCCGCTTGAAGAGAGGCTGTGGGCCGTAGGCTAACAACTCACTGCAGGAAGTCGTCACCTGTTTTGTCCACTACGATAGCCTGGAGGTTATCATGCATAAACTTAACCCTGACACCTGTCCGATTAAGTTGGAGCACATCGACACCAGTGGCGAGGCGGGTGAGGCTTACGTCACCGCACTCAACAATCGCTTCAGCGGCGAAGCGGCTCACCTTATTCTCCAGATGATGGGAGGGCATAGTTCTCCCCGGTTTCGACGGTTCGCAGCCGCAGAGTTCGCGGCTTACTGCCACTCGCTGGGGCTGCCGCCTTGGAGCGAGAACCCGCCGTATGCCAAAGGGTTTGATCGGTTGGTTCAGCAAGGCTACCTCGTTTTTCTGGGGCACTACGAGCTGACGCTCGAGCTGGTAGCCCGGTGCTTTGGGTATGCGCCTGCCCCAGGCATCGCGCGTAACTAAGCAGGAGAGCGGGCGGGGGCAGCCAGCTAAACCCTCATGAGCCACTCCGGTGGCGGCAGTAAGAGCCGCCTTTCGGGGTGGCTCTTTTGCTTGGTTGACACGCCGCTCGCCACAGTCTATAGTTAACTTGTAAGTTAACTATTATGACTATCCCCTATGACTCACCGCAACTAGATACCGTGCTTGACGCGCTGGCGAGCCAAAAGCGCCGCGCCATCATCCATGATCTATCGCTTCAGCCAACTACGGTCGGAGTGCTTGCTCGAACTAATGAACTGACGCTGCCGGCCATCCACAAGCACATCCGAACGCTCGAAGATGCGAAGCTGATTATTCGCAAAAAAGTCGGACGCACTAATTTTATTGCGCTTAACAGCGCGACGCTGGGGCTGGCCCAAAAGTGGATCAGCCAATATAACGTTACCTGGGGCAACGCCGAGGCCACATTAGATAACTATATTGCCAGAATGCAGGAATGATTCTGGGGAGCCATAAGTAAAACGAGTCGAAAGGAGACTACAGTAATGGGAAAATACGTATATATCTACTATGCGGGCACCGCATCTGATGGCGGCAGCGCCGAGCAGTGGGGCCAATGGTTTGGCCAGCTTGGTGACAAGTTGGTGGACGGCGGTAATCCGTTTAACGATGGCGGCCAGGCCGTGCATGCGGGTGGGGTGATGGCGGTTCAGGACAAGCCGGCCACCGGCTACTCCATTGTGAGCGCGGACAGCATGGATGAGGCAACCGAGCTCGCTAAGGGCTGCCCGCTAATGTCGATCAAAGATGGTGCGGTTTGCGTCTACGAAGCTCTACCGATGTAAATCGGTATGATCCGAGTTGAATCCGGATTGGTAAGAGCGGCCCTCGGGCCGTTTTTATTATTGAGCTAGTCTTGGCTTATGCAGGCTTGGGTAGCTTGGAGGTGTTTTAGCGCGTTGACGGGGTTATCGGTGAGGCAGTGGACGCTATCGTGACCCAAGATGAAGAGAGCCACGAAAAAACCCAGGGCGCCAACGAGTAGCAGCGGCCAGTTCTGCCGAATGTCTATTAAGTTCTGCCAAAAACTGACCCTTTCCTTGCGACGCCGTCCGAGTGACCACGCTACAAATGTTCCCGCACATAGCACAAAGGCGATGGCGGGGAGGCCGATAACCATAAATCGCAAGACATCAATTGCTAGGGGGCCTTGTGGCAAGGAGTGGGGCAGGAGCGCATTGAAGGCTATAAGAATAAAAAATGGCGCGATTAAATACATCCCAATATGGGTGTTACGTTTGACGTAGTTTGGCGCGTTTGTCATGGCTGCTTCCTCAATTACTAATACGTTTTCTTTCAATACGCTTATGGGGAGCTCGGCGACCGCCTTAGTCCACATGAGGACTTTGCCACCACTTCCAGGCGCGTCTTTGAGCATGTCCGCCAGGGTTTGAAGCATTTGGTCGCCATATTCTTCGCGATAAGCCTTGGGATAGAGGCGGATTAGTGTGGCATAGCTTCTGAGGAGGCTCATTAAAACACCCCAAGTTTAATTTTGAGAACCTGTCTCTCGCGAGCCAGTACCACGCTTCGCTCGTAATGCTCTAGCTCGGCGTGGAGGTGCTTACGGCCTCGATCGGTCAGGCGGTAGTAGCGGCGGCGGCTCGTTTCGCCGTCATCGTACTCTTCGATAAGCGCCTGCTCACGCAGCTGCTTAATGCTGCCATAGAGCGTGCCGGGCCCCAGTTTAATTTTGCCGTTTGAGTCATCCGCGACCTGCTTCATAATTTCGTAGCCGTGGCGTGGCTTGAGGCTGAGCGCGAGCAAAATGCCAAAGGCAACTTGAGGTAATTGATTGGAGGTTTTCTTCATAGTCACGAGTATATATCGTAATGCGATATATTGTCAAACGATATAGCAAGCTTTTGTTATTATGGCTGTGTATGGCGGACAACGAAGAGCAAAACTTAGCATCTTTGGAGGCTTATGAGGCCTCAAAGGAGGATATTCCTCTCCTCGCCGCTATTGAGGAGGGGGCTGATACGCTTTTTCATGAAAAAGGCATTACGGAAATGCCTCCGGCTGCGAGCGTAGAAAAGCTTAGCCAGGCGCTTCAATTGCTGATTATTGGCTCCCCTCCTGTGGGGTTCGCGCTCATTGAGGAGGTGGGCAGTAATGCTCATTTGGAGCAACTTTCGGTTGAGCCGAGCGCGATGGGGCATGGCCTAGGCACAAAGCTTTTGCATGCCGCCTGCAAGTGGGCCAAGCAGCAGGGGTATCCCGCTATCACCTTGATGACGTTTCGAGACATTCCCTGGAACGCGCCTTTTTACGCTCGAAATGGGTTTCAGGAAGTAACTGAGCCTTCGCCGGCAATTCAAAAGCTCATCAAGCACGAAAAAGAGCTGGGCATGCACAAGCTAGGGGCGCGGGTCGCGATGATGAAGGGGCTTGGCTAGGGGCAGGTTGGGCCGTTTTGAAAGTCTTTAATTAGAAATTAATAAACATAACCTTAATCATTGGCCTATCGTAACAAGTTGCTATCATAGGAACATGTTGTATTTTGTCAGACACGGGGAGAGTGAGGCTAATCTGAGGCATGTGTACGCTGGCCAACGCGACGATTCTGCGCTCACCGCGCGAGGTGAAGAGCAGGCCCACGAGGCCGGTGAGGATATTAAACAAAAACACTTAGCGATCGATCGTATAATCTGTTCGCCGCTGGTGAGAGCGCACAAAACGGCAGTTATTATAGCCCGCGATATTGGCTTTGATCCGGAAAACATTGTGATTGATCCTGGTATTAGCGAGTACGATATGGGCTCGCTCACGGGCGCGCCTATGCCAAAAACTTCGGCCGAGCTGATTGCGCCGAAAGACGCGGAAGATCCGCACGCGTTTCAGCATCGGGTGATGGCCGTTTTGCGCGAGGCGACTGAGCTGCCGGGTAATACCTTGGTGGTTTCGCATGCCGGGGTAGGGAAGGTGATTGAGGCGACGCGCTTGCATCACGTGCCGCACATTTTCCACGACCTCGATGGCTATCCCCACGCCCGGGTGGTTGGGCTCAAGTTTTTAGCCGCTCGGTAGATCGAGTAATTTTCGAACCGTATTAATGTTGCGGGAGGTGTGGAAATCTTTAAATTTGGACTTAGTTAGCATCTTGGCAAAAGGGCTTTTGAGGGTCATACCTTTTATCACCTTCCAGTAAAGCACGTGGTTGCCTTTGGCGACTTGCTCCAATTTGGGATCGAGCTCGCTGGCATAACTGACGAGCTCCTCTGCGAGGCCGGGGCGCAAAAACAAAATGTAGTGTTGATAGGCGGCGTCGGAGCTATCAAAGGGATAGTGGTCGACTAGTGGCTGTAGCGCGCTGTGCTTAAGGACCAGGATTTTGGCCGGGTAGTTAAAACGCTCCCCCACTGCCGCTTCCAGGATGGTCTCCACCTCTTTTGGTGTAGACTTTTTACTCGTGAACGTGACGTTGCCGCTTTGGAGGAGGGTGGCAACGTTGGAGAAGCCGGCCTGCTCATAACAGGTTTTGAGGTCGGCCATCTTGATAGTGCGACCGCCAACGTTGATTCCGCGGAGAAACGAAATGTAGGTTTGCATACCTTGGATTATAGGCTATTACTTAGCAGAGTGGATGTGCGGGGCTTGGCGCAGAAAATCGGTGGCGGTGAGCTGGTCGACGATGGCGTGCACGACGGCCTGGCGATGAACCGTTGCGAGCGCAAAGGGCGTCTTAGTATTGAGATGGTAAGACGCGGGACCAAACGAACGCATGGCGGGGGAGCGAATGACGGTCCAATCCAAGTCGCTGGCGTCGAGGAGCCGGAGGTGCTTTTCGCCATCGCGCAAAACGCTGCCGGCGATGAGGCCAAAGGCGGTGTGCGAAAGCTTATCGATAGGAGACGGCCTATCTTGGGGCGCAAAAGCTCCGGAGCCGGTGAGCGAAACAATCCGCGTAATGTCCTGCGTTTTCATAGCGGGGATGATGGTTCCCATAGCACTGCCCAGAATGTCTTTGGTTGTGGTGCCCCAGCTGCCCAGCGTGCTAATGACTATCTCGCTGCCGACGATCGCAGCCTTTACGTCGGGCGCGTTATGGATATCACCACGGCGGATTTTGAGGTGGTCGCTCTCTTCGAATGGCGCGTGGCCGTGCACAAAAGCGACCACGCGGTGGCCATCGGCGAGCAGCTGCTTAACGACGAGCTGCCCGACCTTTCCTGAAGCGCCAAAAACGGTGACTTGCATACGACTAGTATACGCGCTAAAACAAGCTACCTGGCAGTTTGCCTATAGACTTTCAAATAGAAACATAGTATTATTGCCTATCTTAACGAAAGGATAGGCACATGGCTCAACCAACCAAAAAGGACGCACCTAAGTTTGGGGAAACCATGGGTGCTTACGCCCCTACCGGCCTGTTGCACGGTCGCAGGGCCGATGCGGCAAAACCGACTAAGCGGCTCCCTTGGACCGAGATTATCATTGGCGCGCTCTGCCTCGTAATTGGATTTGGCGGCGGTCTTTACCTGATCAAACCGCGCGGTGCGAACGTTGCTACGGTGGTGACGCCAAGCTCGTCTGTTGCCCCTTTTGGATCCCCTGATAGCGTACTGAAGGCCAGCCAGCCGGTGCCGGTCGCAAGTAGTGGAGCAACTACCCTGCAGCCGGGCAAGACTACAGGTGATATTCAGGGCAGCCAGCCAGATTTGCAGCCGCAGTCGGCTACGCTGATGATGCAGGCCACCGTTTCGGCTAATCAGCTCCAGGGCTCCTACAACGGCCCTACCAGCGTTCAGTAGCTCACCTCTCGCTTGTGATATAGTGCCAGCATGAAAAGCGCTTTGCTGATTGCAATCCTCGCCGGTCTCGGCGGCATGCTCGGTTGGGGATTAGCCGACTTTTTCGCCAAAAAAACCATCGACACTATTGGTGATATCACCACTCTGACGTGGGCGCACATATGCGGCAGCATTGTTATTTTGGCCTTACTAATCATTCACGTAGTAACAACGGGGATCGGCGGTTTACCTCATAGTGCATCGACTTGGGTGGGGCTGGCCGGATTCGGTGTGCTCCAAGGTATAGTCTATTTGTTGGTTTACCGCGCCTTTGCAAAGGGAAAGGTGTCGGTGTTAAACCCGATTTTTGCCTCATACTCCGGCGTGGCGGCGCTGTTTATTGTGGTTCTCTTTGGTGAGAGGCTCGGAGTGGTACGCGGCTTTGCACTGGTGCTGATTTTCCTGAGCGTTTTGGTGCTTAGCTTTGAGGGGAAGCCGGTTTCCTTGCGCAAGCTTAAGCTCGCCGCCACGCCGGGCCTGGGTGAGATTGTACTCGCAACCATTTTAGCGAGTGGCTGGACGGTCGGCTGGGATCGTTTTGTGCGCAATCACGACTGGCTGATGTATGCGGCCATGATGTATGTGGCTATGACGCTCGCGATTGGTGCGCTGGCGGTGGCGCAAGGCACGCAGCTCCGATTAAAAACTCGGGAGATGTGGCCGTACCTGTTTCTGATTGGGCTGACCGAAGTCGGGGCTTACGTCAGCATTAGCTTGGGGTTTGGTCGCTCGAACCACGCCGCGGTCGTGGCGCTCCTTTCTGGCTCATTTTCGGTACCAACCATTATTCTGGCGCGACTGTTTTTGGGCGAACGCATTAATAAGTACCAGTTCGGCGGGATTGTGGCTATTATTGCTGGCATTGCGCTTATTGCGGCGCTCTAAATTGGCCTGGTATAACGACTTGAAAGCTGTTATGCTAGGAGCAAATGGTCCTAAAACAAAAACTTCCAGCTCAGTTTTCGCTTGATTACGTCCGTAAGCTTAAGCATGCTACGCCCTTTTTCGTGGTGAGCCGTAAGGTGTTGCGGGAGCGTTATGGGGCCTTCCGCAAGCTTTTCCCCGAGGCGGAGCTGTGCTACGCCCTGAAGGCCAACTCAGAGGAACATGTTCTGCGGACGCTGGCTGCAGCAGGCAGTAGTTTTGAGGCCGCCTCTCACTATGAGCTAGAGCTCCTGCGCCGCATGGATGTGCCGGCAGAGCGCATTATTTACGGTACGGCAGTGAAGCCTCGCGCCCAGATTGCCGCCGCGCATCGCTACGGCATCGACCGATTCGCCTTTGACTCGTTCCAGGAGATTGAGCATTTAGCGGAGGCCGCTCCCGGTGCCCGGGTGTATGCGCGGGTGGCAGCCGATGATACCGGCAGCGTCTTCAAGATGTCCCAGAAGTTTGGCGCACCGCGAAATACCATCGTGCCGTTGCTAGTTGAGGCTAAGAAGCGCGGTTTGCAGCCATATGGCATTAGCTTTAATGTTGGTTCCCAGGCCGCCAGCGCTGAGCGTTGGGGCGCGGCACTGATTGATGTGGGAATTATTATGCGTGAGCTCCAAAAGGTAGGGATTACGATTGAGGCGGTTAATATTGGCGGTGGTTATCCGGGTCAGTACCTTTCGGACACCGCAGATGTACGCTTGGAAGACATTGCGGTGGCGGTAGCGGCGGGCTGGGGCGAACTACCCTATCCGGTTGATATGCTAATGGAGCCGGGGCGCGGCTTGGTTGCGGAGGCGGCAATTTTGGTGGCTAGCGTGGAGGCGCGGATCCAGCGGGGCGAGCGTACCTGGCTGTATCTCGATGCCGGAGCCTATAACGCGCTGTTTGAGAGTATGGCATTCCAGGGTTCTATGCGCTATCACGCCGAGGCGGTGGCGGCCGACCACGTGGGCGCCAAGTCGGCCCAGTTCGTTCTCACGGGACCCACCGGCGATGGCTTGGACGTAATTAGTTATGACGCGACGCTGCCTACAACGGTGGATGTGGGCGATCGCATTGTTTTCTATCACGTGGGGGCCTATAGCCTAACACTCGCCAGCTCCTTCAATGGTTTTCCGCGGCCAGCCGTATATATGGTCTAGCGCCTATCCATTGACAGAGAGAGGCAAGACGCTTATGGTTAAGCTATGAGAATCAATCGCTTTCAGGCCATTTTGTTGGCGGTGTTTGGCGCATTGGTGCTTTACTGGGGTTGGCTGGCGCTTACCCACCATACCTCCGGCACCTATAACTACATTTACTCGTGGTTGTTTGGCTTTATCCCGCTGCTCGGTGGATTAGTTGGCATATTTGGCTCACGAATCTGGGGCTCGTGGCATAGTGCGCTGGGTCGAGCGGTACTGTTCCTTTCGTTTGGACTGTTTCTGTGGGGCGCCGGCGAAATGGTGTGGAGCTATTATAATTTTTTTACCGGTCAGGCGGCGCCGTACCCATCGCTGGCAGATCTGGGCTTTGGGCCGAGCATCTTTTTCTGGGTTCTTGGCGTGATCAACCTGGCGCAGGCCAGTGGGGCGCGGTTTGGGTGGCGCAAAACCTCCACCAAGCTCGCGGCCGCGTTGCTGCTCCTGATTATGCTGGTGGCCTCGTACTACCTGTTAGTGGTGGTGGCACGCGGCGGGGTGGTGAGCTCCGGCGGCGGCACTTTAAAGGTGATTCTCGACATCGCCTATCCGCTCGGAGATCTGTTAGCGCTAACCTTTGCCGCGCTGATTTATACGCTGTCGCGGCGTTATCTCGGTGGCCAGTACAAGATGCCTATCCTATCCATCCTGATAGGCATGGCGGTGATGTACTTCGGCGACTTTACCTTTTCTTACACTACCACGATCGGTAGCTACTACAACGGCGATTGGGGAGACCTGCTGCTGATGGTCGGGCTCACGTTTCTCACCTTCGGGGCGTTAGGGTTTTGTGCTAAGCCGCGGCCGCTGGTGCGAAAGGATACCGATGGACGCGTATAGCAAGCTCGTCGAGGCCATTATCCAGGGCCAGGAGCGCATTATTGGTCCGCTGGCGGTAGAGCAGGCCCAGCAGGTGCCGGGTCTCGAGGTCGATTGGCAGCAGCACACCGTGAGCGTAAAGGGGAACAAGACCGAGGTCGTCGAGCGCTTGGTGGAGCAGTACCAGCATCTCTTTGGGCAAACCTCGGTAGAGGTCTGTCGCGAGGCGGCCGGTCCGTTCTTGGGGCAGCTCACGCCGGCCGGGGTGCCCAAGCTCCTGCGCTAGATGTACTAGTTAGAGCATAACCGTTATACTGTTACCATGAAGCCAAACCCGGCACCATCTCCTCCGATTGCATCATCTGAGGCTCCTGTTGATCGCATCACTCAAGAGATGTATAAGCGCAATCTGCAGCTGGCCGAGACCAATAAGACGTTGCTGCTGCTGCGAACCATAGACGAGGTAGTGCTAAGTACGGTGACCGATACTAAAGCGGTCATGGAGAAGGTCGCCACAATTTTGGCACGCGACTCGGGGTTTCCGTTTGCGGCGATCTATCTGCGCGACGACCGGCGTCATATTTTGCAGCCCCAGGCGGTGGAGATCCGTATTGGTGATGCCAAGACGCAGCAGGAGATGCAGCGATTTTTGGGCAGCCAATCGATTAGTATGCGGCACGCCACTAATCCCGTAGCGCGGTCGGTACAGGAGCTCGTGATTGTGAGCTCGGCGCAGCTGTTTGAGGTCGTCCAGCCGCATCTGCCGATTGAGGATGCCGAGGCCGCTCAAGAGCTCCTGAGTCTAAAGTGCTTTTATGTCTGCCCGTTGCAGGCTCGCAATGAAGTGATTGGAGCTCTGGTACTGGGCTCACCCCAGGAACAGGACCAGTTGGGGTTTTATCAGAAAAGCTTGCTGGAGCGCCTGACGGTGGCGGTGGGAATTGCGATCGATAACACGGTATTATACGCCCGATCCCAGGTGGCGGCAGCCCACCTAAGGACCGCCAATCGTCACCTTAAGGAGCTCGATACCGCCAAGGATGAGTTTATTTCGATGGCGAGCCACCAGCTGCGTACTCCGCTCACGAGCATTAAGGGCTACATTTCGATGTTGCTCGAAGGTGATGCCGGTAAGCTGACGCCAACCCAACAGGAGTTTTTGGAGTATGCCTACGGCGGCTCCCAGCGTATGGTAGGCCTGATTGCAGACCTACTTAATGTCTCGCGGATGTCGGCGGGTAAGTTCTTGATTGAGAAAAAGCCGGTCGATCTTGATACGTTGGTTCAAGAGGAGGTGCAGCAGCTGCAGCAGCACGCGGCGGTGCGCCACTTAAAGCTAACATACCAAGGGCCGGCCAAGCCGTTACCGCCACTCAGCCTCGATGAAGGCAAGACCCGCCAGGTAATCATGAACTTTGTCGATAACGCGCTATACTACACCAAAAAGGGTGGCGTGCAGGTCAGCCTTGAGCGTCATGGCGACACCGTGGAGGTACGGGTTAAAGACAGCGGCATTGGGGTACCCAAGGAGGCGCGTGAGCACCTCTTTACAAAGTTTTACCGGGCCGGTAATGCTCAATCGGTGCGGCCGGACGGCACTGGGTTAGGGCTGTTCTTGGCCAAGCGGGTGGTAGAGGATCAAGGTGGTACAATTATATTCGAGAGCGTTGAAGGCAAGGGGAGCACCTTTGGTTTTTCAATGTCGTTAAAACAGGAGCCTCATGGCACGCATCAGCAATCCCCACGAAAGCGAGCGCGGCGCAGCCGAACAGCCGCCTAACGGTAAGACCATCATCCTCGCCGAGGATGACCCCTTTATTTCGCGTATGTACCACACCAAGCTGGGTAATGCTGGCTTCAAGGTGCTGCCGGTGAATAATGGCCGCGACGCCTATGAGCAGATTAAGGCGCAGAAACCCGACTTAATCATGCTTGATATCAACATCCCTGAGCTATCAGGTTTTGAGGTGGTTAAGGCGCTCATGGCGGAGGACGCCAGCTTTGATATGAGCCGCGTCATTATTCTTACCAATTCGTCCAATCCGGCCGACCAAGCTTTGGCACGCCAACTGGGGGCCGAGTACATGATTAAGGCTGAGATGACGCCGCACGACGTCTTGAATCATATTAACCAGCGACTTGGCCTGCCGTCGGCTTAAGCTTTAGTGGGGCGGATTTTTCGAAGATGACCGCCGCGTCGCAGCTTACGGTACTCGTACCAGGTGAGTCCGACGGTGAGAGCGTCGAATAGGGTTAGCCCAGCTAGGCCTAGCGAAAAGTGCCCGCTCACCAACAACCAGGACTGATAGATAACCGAGCCCGCCAGAAGTACTAGGGTGATCGGGTAAGCCCAAAGCCGCTCGGTAAGGAGGGCTACGGCTAAGGTGAATCGAATCAGCCCCCGGGCGCAAAAGTAGATAATCGCAAAGAGGCGCGTACCGCTCGTAATGTGGGGCAGTACGCCCAGCCGGACAGCCGGGGCGAGGTCGTGCTGTAGCGTGTGCAGGCTGATGAAAATAAGGAGGATGCCGGCCAGGAGCTCAATTAAACCTCCGCCGCCCTTGATTACGATCGTAATAAGAAAGGCCCCGTCGAAAAGACTGGGCGGCGGTTTAATGCGGCTAGCGGCCGTCTGGCCACGGGTACGGTTTGGCTCCATGTTGCCTCTTGATAGCTTCATTGTAGCATTTTGGTTGAGCTTTCCTGTAGACTGAGGCTATGAACAACTCTCAGCGGCGACGGGTAGAAAACGAGGTCATCTTCCGAGAGCGCAACGACGCTATTAAAGAGATGGCTAAAGAGCTGTTGGCAAATGACAACAAAACCGATATGCGTCTTCAGTTTGTCTGCGAGTGCGCCGATGAGAACTGCCGGGAGACGATCGAGCTATCGATTAGCGAGTATGAGGCGGCGCGGGGAAACGATCAGGAGTTTATTATCAAGCCGGGGCATGAGCAGTCGGATGTAGAGAAGGTGGTTAAGCGTGACGGCCACTTTGTGGTGGAGAAGTTTTTTACTCCGCCACCAACGGACGGGCATTTGAATCAGACCTAATTTTTAGGGGCTGGGGTAGGAGGGCGGAATCAGTAGCACGTAATAAGGCTACCGATTCCGCGTCTCACGGTAGGTGGTCCTTTACCTCTCATGAGGAAAGGGCCACTCGCCAGGTGGCGGTACTCCACCTGGCCGTAGGGTGGCCGGCTTGCCTCTATCTCCCGGCTTTCCGGCTGCATGGGGCGAAGCAAGGCTTATGGCCTCGGACTGCGGACTTTCGGATATAACCGGCACGCTGGCACCTCGATGGTTGGGATGGCTCCCAGGTGGGAGAGTGGCAGGGTATGGGCGGGACAAGCGCTTGTCCCGCCCGCCCTTACTGCCCGGCTACTGAACTACGGGTGGGTGGGGTGCATTCAGCCTGAACGAAGCATATCACCCTCCTTTCAAAGGAATCGGATGTGCGTTTTATATAAAAAAACGCCCTTCCCGGATGGGAAGGGGCCTGTGGTCGTAAAATGGGGGTCTAGCTATTTACCAACACAAATCTCTTCCCGTCCGGGCGCAGAGGGGTGTGCCAATGAAGAGAAACGGATTGTGCGGTAGCAATAAACATTACCCGTCACGTTATCATACTGGATGAGCTTGGGTCAAGCGGAGGTGGTATCATTACTTTAATGAGTAAAGTTACTGTTCGCGTATTCACCGACCCGACCTGCCCGTGGGCGTACTCGGCCGAGCCAACACGCTGGCGGCTCAACTGGCTGTATGGCGATCAGCTGAGCTGGGAGACCGTGATGATCGTGCTGAGCGGCTATCAAGCTGAAACGAGCAGCATTACGCCGGAACAGATAGCACATTACTTTGGGATTCTACGCGAGCGCTTTGGTATGCCGATTGATGATAGTGTGCGGCCGCGTCTGGCGCAATCAATTGAGGCCTGTCGCATGGTGGTCGCCGTGCGACGCAAGGCTCCAGAAGTGGTTGATGCATTTCTGCGCCAGCTTCGCATTGCAAACATGAGCGGCAAGCTGATGGACGAGCAAGGCGTGCTAGATGAGGCCGCGACGCAGGCTGGCCTTAAGGCTGCCGATGTTGCCACCTGGGCGCAAGAAGACGCTACCGAAACTGAACTGAATCGCGACGCCGAAGCCGCCCGCACGCCAACGAAGGTGGGCATGGCATTTCGGCATAAACTGTCCGAAACCTCGACTGGGCGCATGCGCTACTCAGCGCCCTCGTACCAGTTTATACAAGCCGAAAAAGTTGATTTTGAGCTGCCCGGCTTTTGGCCGGTCGAGGCTTCCGAGGCGGCGCTTGGCAACTTTAACCCCGACATCTCCCGCCGGCCGGATCCGGAGTCTGCCAAAGAAGTGCTGGCATGGGCCAAAACCCCTCTCGCCACGATCGAGGTGGCGCGAGTATGCAATAAAGAAGCGGACGAAGTGAGAGCGGAGCTCAAGGACGTCGCTGAGTTCACGCCGGTTGGCCAAGATGGTTTCTGGTCGCTTAGGTAACGGCTACCCACCAATACGAGAACAACGTACACTAGGGGCATGAAAACTATTGCCATACGGCTGCTTGATGGGCAGGACTTGCTCGCAGAAATTGCCACTATTGCCACTCGGAATAGTATTAAGGCCGGGGTGGTGCTTTCGGCCGTAGGTAGCTTGCGACAGTCGGCTATTCGGGTTCCGGTGCTAGACGGGCAGCTTAAGTTGATCCATCCCGAAAATGTCGAAATTGATTCCCTGCAAGGAACGGTTTCCAAGGATGGGCTGCATCTTCACGTTACCGTATCGGACGTCGAGGGGAGGGCGTGGGGCGGCCATTTAAAAGAAGGCTGCATCGTACGGACGACCTGCGAGCTGGTAGTTGGCATTATTGACGGAAAATCGTTTCGGCGCGAAATGGATGAGGATACGGGATTCAAAGAGCTGGTAATAGATCAGGAGGTGGAATGAAGCCTTCAAAGACAGTCCTTTTTATTCCAGGTTTTGGTGAGGAGCTCGGTAGTCGTGACTATCCGGCACTGCTCAAGATATATGAGCAGGCGGGTTATGTCGTTCGTTTCGTGCCACTCAAATGGTCGCGGACCACAATTGATCGTTGGGTGGAAGAGTTTAACCAGGTATACGCGGAGTACCAGCCTAGCGAGACGATTTTGGCCGGATTTTCCTTTGGCGCTGTTACGGCCTTTATGGCTGCGAGCGAACGCGTGCCTTCGCAGCTCTGGCTTTACTCATTGTCACCTTATTTTAAGGGGGATAGGCCAAAGAAATCCTGGGTCAGCTTTATTGGCTCACGGAGAGTAAGAACGTTTGCAGCAATAGATTTTGACAGTCGGGCAAACCAAATTACCTGTGGAGCTAAGGTTTTTTACGGAGATCTGGAGGGCGAGATACTGGCAAGTCGAGCAAGCGCGGCGGTTGGCGCGCTGCCCAAGGGCCAGCTTATAAAGGTTTTAGGGGCAGGTCATGATGCAACGCACCCAAATTACTTGGCTGCAATACAGCAAAGCGTCTAGACTTTAGAAAAGACATATCTTTTGACTAGCTAAGCATGATAATACTAGTGATGTAAGTTAACGCGCAGGGAGAACAAGTAATGGCAAAATTTATGGTTTTATATAACTCGACGACAACAGCTACCGAGCTCATGGCAAGCGCCACACCTGAGCAGATGAAGGCTGGCATGGATGAGTGGATACAGTGGCGGGATGAGGTTAGCAAGACGGCGCAGTTCGACTTTGGTATGCCGTTGCAGGCGGTGAGTCGTGTGACGCCCGACGGTGTAACGGAGAGTGATAATCCGGCTTCGGGCTACTCAATTATGGAAGGGGAGTCGAAAGAGACCATTGCTGAACTTTTACGCACGCATCCGCACCTAAAACGAGATGGCGCCACGATTGATGTCTTTGAAATGATATCAATGCCAGGAATGTAGCTCTCGGTAGGCCGTTGACAGGGGTGGCGAATGTATTTATTCTAAGCATAAGCTTAATAAAATAAATGCCAGGCCAAAACATTTTTAAACGTTCACCAAAATCACACTCTGCTTCGACGATTGGACGCAGCTCAATCGTTTCCCCGGCCCGCTTTAGCTGGCGACAATATACGGCCGTCGTGGTCGGGCTGTTGTTGCTAGCCGGTGGCATTCTCATATTTGCTTCGAGCTCGCCGACGTTATATAACGGTAAGATTATCGGGATAGTTAGTAGCGATCAGGATTTTCTGAATCCTCCCGCGCTGACCACCACCCATACCAACACGCTGCACCAGCTTGGTGTGAATGGCGAGCGCGGCGATATCGAGCTGAACCTTACAAACGATAGTAGTGGTAATTTAGTTTCGGCGGCTTTTGCAAATCCGCTTGGTGATGGCTCAACTGGGGCGTGGCTGAACGAAATGACCGCCGCCCACATCGTCCCCATGCCGCTGCTTAATACGTACCAGTATGTTGAGACGCCGGCGAATCAAAGTATTTACCAACATCCTCAGATTTGGGCTACGGCGGTACTTAACTGGTGTAAGCAATATTGCGCGGGTGGTAGTTTTTGGCAGGGG
Organism: Candidatus Saccharimonadales bacterium; assembly: GCA_030150485.1. GTDB lineage: Bacteria > Patescibacteriota > Saccharimonadia > UBA4664 > SCTI01 > JASLFZ01. The sequence continues at coordinate 16,373 of JASLFZ010000013.1, forward strand.
AACACCGTTGGTGACGCCTCGTATGCGCCCCAAATGCTGGAGCTTTTGAACGAGCCCTACGGAAACTTCTTCCGCGATGGAGCCAACAATCCGACGGCGTTTGCTAACCTGCCCAGTTGGTACGCGGGCATGCTTAAGGCGACTCACTCGGATCTCGCCAGCAATGGGTTCGGCGCGATCGGTATTACCGCCGCTGCCAATGACAACCACAACAGCTTTCCAAATTGGGATGACGACCTCCAAGCAGACGGAGCTTTCAGCAGTGTGCAGGGTGTGGTGGTGCACCCGTACGGTCCTTTCACCACTGCCCAGCTCAACGGGACTAACACCTCGGGGTGGGGCCAGGTCTGGTTTGTGCATGACTACCTGGTAAACCATGGTGAGTCGGCCAACGCCAACATTTACGCGACCGAGGTAGGCTATTGCGACAGTACAAGCGATGCGCTCAACCACACTACGCTACCCAACTGTTCGGGTGGGACCTTTAGCGACACCACTAAGGACCAAAACATCCAAACCATTATTGACCAGGTGGCGACGGTGCCTTGGATCAAGGGCCTGTGGTACTTTAATCTGCGGCCCTACGGTAATGATTGCGACCAAACCAACTCCCAAGGCCAGTGCACGCACTACATCTACAACACGTATGGTTTATATGGTGCGCAAAGCACCACCCCAACGCCGGCGTGGTCGGCCTTTAGCCAGGAGGCGAATAAGGTGGAGGCGGCCAACGCGTCTGAGTTTAGCCTTGGCACTGGCTCAAGCGGCGGCGCAGGAGGTGGCACAAGTGGGGGAGGCGGCAGCGGTGGCGGAACCACTCCTACCCCGCCCACGGTTTCGCTCAGTGCTCCTGCGAGCGGCGCAAGCCTTTCAGGCAGCGTGGCACTGGCGGCGAGCGCTACGGATAATGCAGGCATAGCAAATGTGCAGTTTAAGCTCGATAACACAAACCTTGGTGCACCTGATGCTAGCAACCCCTATAGCTACAGCTGGAACACCGCGACGGTAAGCAATGGCAGCCATACGCTTACGGCGGTTGCTACCGATACGTCTGGCCTGACCGCAACTGCAGCGGTAGTAACGGTGACGGTAAATAACAGTACAGCTGGCGGAGGCGGAGGAAGTACGCCTACGACGGTGCAAAGCTTTGCCTGGAGCGCGCCGAATAAAACGCTGACGTGGGCGGCTTATCCGGGGGCGGTATCTTACCGAGTGGCGACGGTTCACAATCCTACCACTACCCGCACGCCAACCGATTACACCTACCCGGCTATCACGGGCACCAGCTACGTGCCGGTGGCCATGCCCGGTTCAACGGTTAATTATGGCATTTTGCCGCTCGATAGCAGCGGCAACGGCCTTAGCGGCGCAAAGTGGGCGACGGAGGTACCGGTGAGCTGGCCGGCGGCCGTAGATACGCAAAAGCCGTCCGCTCCCACTAACTTGACGGCCTCGGTAGCTTCGAGCTCACAGATTAACCTTGCCTGGAGCGCTGCGACCGATAACGTGGGAGTGGTTGGCTACCGCATTTACCGTAACAACTCCTCCACGCCTATTGCTACATCGACCTCAACGACCTTCGGGGATAGCGGCCTTAGCGCCAGCACCCCCTATAGCTACAGCGTGGTGGCGTACGATGCCGCCGGCAATCTGAGCGCACCGGCCAGCGTTCAAGCGGTCACCGCACCGAAATCGGCCACCGTGACGCTTAAAGGCACCGTAACCAATAGTAAGACTCACGTCGCAGTGGCCGGGGCTTACATTCATACCGGTACGAGTGGCATCGGTCCCAATGCTGGGGCGGCGACCGCCCACACCAACTCGGCGGGACAGTATATTTTGGTTAACATCACACCCAATCACACCCACAGCTACGGCATCAGTAAAACTGGCTACAGAAGCCAAGAGTATCGCGCCACTTATTCAGCCGGAACCATATTTAAGAACTTTGCCCTCGCCCCCCACTAAGCACAAGGAACGATATGCCACACCAGGAACCCACCACCTTCCCTAGCTCTAAAAGCCCCGTCGCGGCCTTAGCCGTCGCGGCACTTCTGATGATTGGGGTGGGAGGCGTCTACCTGATTGTCCGATCGCACCAAGCCCACAAAACCCCGGCGGCGAGTAGCTCGGTGACTGTTGCCCCGGCAGCCGTCAGTATTACTAAAACTGGTTTTGTGCCAGCGACTATTTCCGTGAAGGCCGGCCAGGCCGTAATTTGGACCAACACTGATACCGCGCCCCACAGCATTGCTGCCGGATCACCGGTCGGGGGCACAGGGCTGGCCAACCTTGGTTCCGGTCAGGGCCTTTCTCAAAATGATACCTATAGTTACATCTTTGATAAGGCGGGCACGTACGCCTATCACGATGGCACCAGCCAGTCCGGTTTTAGCGGCACGGTGGTGGTGAAGTAGGCGTTGCGCTAACGACCTCGACTCTCGCAAGTATTTTTACAGCGCGACCACTCACGGTATTCTCAGAACATTCTCAATTTTGTTTGTTATGCTTGGTTCAACGCTTAAGAGGCTTTTATGAATCAAGACTTTCAAAGACAGGCCAGGATCCGGAGAGCCGCTGCAATACTCGCTATCGTTATTGTGCTCGCTTCCGTTATGGTTATTGATCACATAAAGAAGGAGAGTACTTCAACTGTGGCCGTGACGATGCAGCCAGCCACTGCGGCTACGACGCCGACAAGCACGCCTTCTAGTTCGACCTCGAGCACGACCAGTACGACCAGCCCCTACAAAGATGGTACCTATGCGGCGCAGAGCCAGTATTCGGTGCCACACAGCTACGAGACTATTAAAGTTACATTGAGCGTTCAGAACGGCGTTATTACGTCTGCACAGATAGCAAACAGCGAGGGCGATCCGCAGTCGGCCGACTTCCAGGAGGGCTTTGCCTCCGAGTACAAAAGCTATGTCGTAGGTAAAAGCTTGAGTGGCCTCAGTCTATCCACGGTTTCTGGTGCATCGGACACCACCAGTGGATTTAACCAGGCGCTAAATAGTATTCGTTCGCAAGCACAAGCCTAATGACGCGGACTGTGGTCAAATGGGTTGATGACTTCCTCAATACCATAACCATGTATCGTCTGGTGGTGTATGGGCTCGGCCTAATTGCGGGGATTGCCCTGCTCATGGCCCAGCTGGGGCGGCTTTCCTTTAGCCCTACCAGTATGATCATGTCGGCAGGGGTCATTTTGCTGGCTTGCTACGTGACAAACCGACTGTTTGCGGAGCTATGGGAGATCCCTACGAATAGCGAGTCGTGGTTGATAACGGGTCTGATCCTGTTTTTGATTTTGCAGCCGGCGACGCATCTCTATCAATACATGGCGCTGTTTTTGGCGGGGGCCATATCGAGCGCTTCCAAGTTCGTTGTTGCCTGGCGCGGCAAACATATCTTTAATCCGGCGGCGCTCGCGGCTGCCGTTATGAGCTTAACCGCGCTGACCTCAACTTCTTGGTGGGTGGGGAGCGCCGCGTTGTGGCCGTTTACGCTGGCAATTGGCTTGCTGATTGTAAGAAAAATAAAACGCTTTAGCCTGATGGCAACCTTCGTGGCGGCAGCCATAGCTTTGCAAATAGTGGTTGATATTTTGGGCGGTCACAGCCTGACGCAGGATCTCAAAACCGCCCTCATTAGTTCGCCGCTGATATTCCTCGCGACCATCATGCTGACCGAGCCAGCCACCATGCCGCCACGAAAAAATCAGCAGATACTTTTTGCCGGCCTAGTTGCACTACTGTATGTACCAAGCTGGCACCTCGGATCCTTTTATATTTACCCAGAGGTTGCACTACTGCTTGGCAATATCTATGCCTTTATGGTCTCACCAAAGCTGCGTTTACGGCTGCAGCTCAAGGAGGTGCAAAAGGTATCGAGTCGCGTGTACAACTACGTATTTGAGCCGGATAGGCGGATGAAGTTTTTGCCGGGGCAGTACATGGAGTGGACGCTGGCAAACGTTCCCTATGATAGCAGAGGCAACCGTAGATCGTTCACGATTGCTTCCTCGCCAACGGAAGCGGATATTCAAGTTGGTCTAAAATATTACGAGCCATCGAGTGCCTATAAATCAACCTTCAGCCAGCTCCGGCCGGGCGACGTAATCTACGCCAGCCAGCTGATGGGAAACTTCACGCTTAATGGGAACGAAAGCAAAAAGCTGGCTTTTATTGCTGGCGGTATCGGTATAACGCCGTTTCGAAGCATGATTAAGTACCTTACCGATATGGGCGCCACCTTTGATATTGTGCTGTTTTATCTGGTTACGGATCCGGAGGAGCTGGCTTACGAGGCAGAGTTTTACGCCGCGCAAAAGCAGGGTCTGCGTTTTGTACCTATTTCTAATATAGCCGGTCCCCGGGGTAATACGCACGTGGTGCACTTCGACGAAAAGATCGTGGCGCAGGCGCTCCCGGATTATCATGAGCGCATTTTCTACATATCCGGACCCAACGCCATGGTTGAATCGACTCGGGAACTTTTGGAGCATCTTTCTGTGCCGCCCACAAACGTAAAAACGGATCATTTTTCGGGTTACTAGCGTAATAATTCTTTCGGGTAGGAGCAGCTTAAGGCATCTGTTACTATAAGACAGTTGAACTCTTATTTATGCTAATCCTACAGGAACCGTGATGGCACCAAACCAGTATGTTATCGAGGCCAAAGGCCTCACCAAGTCTTATGGCTCGAACGAAGTATTAAAAGGAATTGATCTCAAAGTAGAACGGGGTACGATGCTGGCGCTGTTAGGGCCGAATGGCGCCGGGAAGACAACTACCGTTCGTATTCTTAGCACGTTGCTGACGTTCGATGGTGGCACCGTAACCGTTGAGGGCTATGATGTTACTGCTCAGCCAGATAAGGTTCGGGGTGTTATCGGGCTGACGGGGCAGTCGGCAGCCATTGATGAGCTGCTGACCGGGCGCGAAAATCTGGTAATGATGGGGCGCCTGTATCGCTTAACCAACGCCAGTGCGAAGGCTCGTGCGCAGGAGCTGCTGGAAGAGTTTGATCTGGTGGACGCCGCCGAGCGCCCGGCCAACACCTACTCGGGAGGCATGCGCCGTCGGCTGGATCTAGCCGTCAGTTTAATCGCGACGCCGCCGGTCATCTTCCTCGATGAGCCAACGACCGGTCTCGACCCGCGTTCGCGCCTGGCGATGTGGGCAATTATCAAGAACTTGCTGGCGGCCGGGACCTCGATTCTTTTGACAACCCAGTATCTGGAAGAGGCCGACCAGCTGGCCGACCGCATTATCGTGATTGATGGCGGCAAGGTTATTGCGGAGGGAACGGCCTCGGAGCTGAAGAGTAAGGTAGGAAAGGACCGCTTGGAGCTAACCTTTAAAGATGCGGCCACACTGGCTGCGGCGGTCAAAGTGCTCGGCAAGAACGTGATCGATACCGAAGAGAAGGAGTTTTCCGCGACCGTGATTATTAAAGATACCAATACGGATGTGCGTCAGACGCTTGATATGCTGGCACGCGCCAAGATAGCGGTTAGTGCGATGACAATCCACAAGCCGACGCTTGATGATGCCTTTTTATCGCTTACCGGCAAACAGAAACCGCATGAGAAGGAGGGTGATAAGTAATGGCTACCCAGCTGGTATTTGAAAAGCGATCAAAGGCGTTTATGACCTTGAGCGACTCCTACATTATGATCAAGCGTAGCTGCCTGCATATTATCCGCAACCGCGACCAGCTGCTGGGCGCATTCTTTCAGCCGATTATGTTTTTGGTTTTGTTCGCATCGGTGTTCGGGGGCGCTATTTCAAAGGCGCTGCCGCCTGGCGTAAGCTACCTTAACTTCCTGATGGCGGGTATTATCGTTCAGACGACCGCCTTTGGCTCCACCACGACCGCCATTGCGGTTAGCAACGACCTGCAGAAAGGTATTGTCGACCGGTTTCGCTCTCTGCCGATGTCAAACCTGGCGGTGCTGAATGGGCACGTGGTTTCCGACCTGCTCCGTAACGGTATCTCGACGATTGTTATGTTGCTGGCGGGTCTGGCCATCGGTTTCCGTACTAGTGCCAGTTTTACCGACTGGTTACTTATTGCTGGCATCCTTTTCTTGTTCACGCTGGCGTTTTCGTGGCTTTCGGCCATCCTGGGCGTCTTGGCAAAAAGCGTCGAAGGGGTACAGTGGCTTACCTTTGTGCTGGTGTTTCCGCTGACGTTTGCTAGTACGGCGTTTGTGCCCGCGCAGGGCATGGGCCACGTTCTGAAGTTGTTTGCGGTAAACCAACCGATTACGCAGGTGGTTGAGGCGGTTCGTGCGCTCATTTTGGGCACCCCAATAGGCAACCACGGCTGGCTGGCCGCGGCCTGGAGCGTAGGTATTCTGATTGTCGCGATGCCTCTAGCGGCGTGGCTATTCCGCCGCAAAACCGCCCACTAACCGAGCTTTATTATAAGCCTCATGGAAGCATTGACACTTATACCAAAGGCTACTACCCCAGGGTAGAACTCCCCCTCTTATGACCTATAATCGGCTATATGGAATCAGAACAAGGTGGCAGTGCAGAGCGTCTTAAGCCCTCAAGGGCGTTCCGCCTCGACGAGGTATTAACTGCCATAAGTGGCGTAGTTTTTGTGGACTACAGGGGCAATGAAGACCCTAACGCATTTGTGAAAAAGATCGGTGGAATGCTCGCCTTCTTGGCGGGAAGAAATGATAATCCTGAAATATTCCAGCTGCCAGATATAGCTGACAATATGAAAGCTGGCTTGATGCTTCAGCTAAGCGCCTATCCGGAAGTCATGGAAATTCTGGGCAGCATGCCCTCTGAAGATTCCGCTGAGGAGAGCAAGAAATGGTATGAGGAGGTGGCGGCAAAGTACGATATGAGCAAAGAAATAAGTTTGTCTCCCGTTGAGGATCCGGGTCCGCAGCTGAGCGCCGCAGAAGATGCAAAGCGATTAGGGGTCAAGTTCATAGACCCAGGCTTGAATTAGCCCAAGCAGCAATATTTTCATGGCGAATTGCCGCATATCAGTTGAGACTAAGTCAAGAAGGGAGTGGGTGGAAGACGGTA
>JASLFZ010000032.1 GCA_030150485.1 Candidatus Saccharimonadales bacterium
CCCTTGCGGGCGAGGTGGCCAGCTACCTTTAACTATGAGCCTTGAGCAGGTCCAAGCCCTCTTCACGTAGGGCGCCGATGCTTTCCTCCCAGGTGGTAGTGATGGCTTTCGCCATCAAGTCCTCCTCGCCAAGATGAGCGAAGTCAGTGGGGTTGATGGGCGTTCCGAAAATCCCGATTACCTTGCGGCGCATCAATTTTTTATGCAGCCGCCGCAAGCGCCGGCCAACTCGAACGTTTGGGTCTTCCTTGGCGCAGCCCACGATCGCCAATGGAACAACCAACTTCCCCGAGCGAACCGCCAGCCAACCGATGCCGGTCTTACTATTGGACACTTTGGCACGGGCCGCCCGAGTGGCCTCCGGGAACATCATCGCCAGCATGCCCCGAGCCAACGCGTCAAGAACGACCTCGTGAAACTCCTCACGGGTGTAGGAGATGGAGCGCAAGTGGTGCGTTTGGGCCGGCGAGTACCTCTTTGGGTCGTCGTCGAACCCGGTACGAAACACCGGTACCGCCCCCATGCGCTGAAACACCCAAGCCAGCGGCGCGTACTTGCACCATGAAGGCTTACACGCCCACACCATGCCGCGGCGCATCTGGCCAGCCAACGGGATGTCGAAGGTGCGGCCATGATTAGCCGCCAGGATAAAGGGGTACTGACTAATGCGCCCGGTGCCATTACGCCGGTAGCGCCATGGACGGTACCGCACCGGCTTCCCTGAAACTCCACGGGGCTGCGGCAAGCGCTCTTCGTGGTACAGCTTTGGCTTCATGAAAAGGCGGCCGATGCCGTCAAAGAACCCCCGGAAGAAGAAGTACCCGGTTGGGTACGGCACTCCGGTCGCCGACTCGAGCCGCTTCCAGCGAGCCCAGTTCTCCTGTACGCTGAGGCCCGGAATCATTTCTAGTTCTTTAGGCATATCAGCTCCTTGGTTGCGATGGGCTCATAACTGAGCTAACAGATTAAGCTAAAAGGTGCGCATCTGATTGTATCAGGTAATCAGTTAAGCTTCCATACCGAGACGGATTTGCATGCTCCCGGATAAGGGGATATAATTATAAGCGTAAGCGGCTTGAGCAAGCCAATAAAAACTAAAATCCCGATGCGCACTCGAATACTCAATCAGATAGCCCTCTATCGCCTTCCCCTGTTGCTTGGCGCAGTAGGAGCGGTAGCTTTAATGCTGGCGGGCTGGGGGTTGTGGTACATTCACCAACCGATCCGCCTAACCTATAATCTCGAAAGCGTTAACATCCATAGCCCCCTAAAGGTAACGTTTAGCCACCAGGTTGGGGATCACCTTAACTACAACCTGTCGCCAGCAATCGGAGGCACCTGGAAGGCCACTCATGGCCTCTTTGGTATTTCTGCTATCGCTTTTTATCCTAGCCACCCGCTCGAGCCGGGTAGCACCTACAAACTGACGTTAGGAAACGTGACCCAGCTCGCTTCGACAAAGCCCCTTATCCCCGTCGAGACGCTAGCGGTAAGCGCCCAAAAGCCGGCCAGCATTGCGAGTATTTCGCCCGCGGCAAGCAGTAGCGGCATCGCCGTGAGCACTGCGGTAACATTAGCGCTCGCCTCCACGAACCAAGGGCTGCGTGAGCTCAGCCTTAGCTCCGATGCTCCGCTCACCAGCAGCGTGCCGAAGACCACCGATAACCGTCACTACACCTGGGCATTTAAGCAGCCCTTGCAACAGGCTACGACCTACCATCTTAACCTGACTGACCTGAAGCAACACGGAGCGGCGCAGCACCTGCTGGCAACCTCCTTTACGACCGTAGCGGAGCCCAAGATTACCACCGCGACCCAGCAGAGCCACTTCTATCCGGGCACCGTTGTTACGATTGGCTTTGATCAGGCTATGCAGCAAACACCAAGTGATTTCCAGTTTGGCATGGGCGGCTCCGGGCACTGGACGAGTCCGCAGACCTATCAGTTTACGCCGACGGGGCTGACACCGGGCCAAACCTACACCTACACCGTCCTGAAAGGCGCCAAAGCGATTAACGGCGGCATCGTGGAGGCCGACCATCCCTACCAGATATCGACTCCTGGGCCAGCTTACGTAACCGGCGGGAGTCCGAGCGGTGGCGGCCTCGGTGTCGGTACGGCGATTAGCGTAACCTTCGACCAGCCGGTCGACCACACCAGCGCGCAAGCGGCCTTTAGTATCAGCCCAGGCGTGGGCGGCAGCTTTAGCTGGAGCAGCAACACCATGACATTCCACCCTACCGGCTTAGCCTATCAAACCACCTATAGTTTTAGCGTGGGTCCGGGCGTTAAGGGCACCTATGGCCTACCAGGAACCAGTGCCTACAGCCATAGCTTTAGTACCACCTATCAAGTTATTAAGCTGAATGTGCCCCAGCTGTTCCAGGCATACACCGAGTCGTGCGAGGAGGCCGCCTTGCGCATGGCGCTCGCCATGTACAACATTAACGTGAGCGATTATGACATTTTACAACGAGTTGGATACAATCCGACGCCACGCAACATCGCCACCAACACCTGGGATAACCCCTATCAAATGTTCGTGGGTGACGTGAACGGTATTCAGGACAGCACCGGCTATGGGGTGTTTGCGCCACCGATCGCGGCGGCGGCCCAGAGCTATGGGCGCGGGGCGACGGTTGCCAACGGCGTTTCGGCTAGCTATATCGCCCAACAAATTTACAACGGTCACCCAGTAATTGCGTGGGGATACTCGGTCAACCCGAGCGCCGACGACTGGAACGTGCCCGGCGGTGGCTCGATTAGTGCCTATAAAGGCGAGCACGTACGTGTGGTGTATGGGGTGGCCGGGAGTCCGGGCAACATTATTGGTTTCTATATCCATGATCCCTTCTACGGCAATTTGTACTGGACGCCGGGACAGCTGATGGCCAACATGAACATCTTTGGGGCGACCAGCAACCAAACGGTTACTGTCTACTAAGCTGGGCTCAGGTTGCACTATCGAGACTAAAAAGCCATAATTGGCCTGTCCCACGCCTACTACAGATTGGAGCCACCGGACGTGTACCTTATACCGAAGCCTACCCCGTTTGACGCGACGCTTAACGATAAAAAGAATAAGTTGCGCGCCCAAATTGAAAGCTGTGAAATCCTCATTCAGGCGATTGACGCCCTAATGCGCTCTCCCGTTAACAGCTTCGAGGAGCTGCTAACGCAGATACCGGCCAACAACCACGTTATGCGCGAAGCGATCATCTATCACTTTGCACGACACGCGGCGCGAGACCAGATGCGCGAACAGGCCGCACAAGACCACCGATGGACCGAGAAGCCGACTGAATGGCACCAGCTGATTGACGCTTACTTTAAAGAGTCAGCAGAATCCGGGCCGCCTACTTCTCCGCAGACCTTTATCAACATTTTGGGCTGCGTACGGCACAACATTGTGACAATCAGGAGAGCGGCGGAGTACGAACTTGAAGGTCTGGGCCTTGAGCTCAAGAGCTAGTAGCGTGGGTGTGCATGCGGATCTTCATGATCTGCGTGCAGCACCCGGAATTATTACAACATTCTTATATATATACGATTGCGCCGCCGTTGAGGTCGTAAGACCTCGCGGGCGGCGGATATCGTCAGCATGAAGCGTAGGAAGGGTTTAGAGCCCGAGGAGAGCTCGAAGACCCGTCGTAGGCGGTGCGGTGCGGTGAGTGCGAGCAAGTCGCCGCTTTCCACGCACTTCTGGCAGACCTGTCTGGTGGTGTGGAGTTCGATGACGTCGCGCACGAGCGACCTTCTGTGTGATCAGAGCTTTACTCCGATCCGCACAACGCCGCTCGCAGCTGTGGCGAGCCGACAGCTTGGTGCGCGGCAAATCCTTCATCGTTTCCTCGTAGGCTCTCACCTCAGCTATGGCAGAACCATCCAACATGTGCGTCATAACCATCCCCTGGGTTGTGAACTGTGCTGACAATTGGCCAGTAACCTGTAGTCACTAACTCAGCTACCTTATACAACTTTTCAAAAATAAATGCAATGGTTAATTTCCTACAAAGGTTAATAATTGCTGCTGCACCCGGCGAGGTTGCCCTCGCCGGGTAAAGTCCTAGGAGCCCTTGAAGAAAAGTGTTCCGGATGGACAGGGACTGCCGTTAACGCCTTCGTTGCCGGGTGTTTCGTATTGCAGGAGCGTGCGCCCCTTTACGTTCACCTGCTCCAGAGCTCCGCCAGGCTCAATGCCACATGTTTCGCCCTTTACGAATGGTCCGTTGCAGTTGCTCACCCTCTGATTTACGACCGTGACCCACGTCCATTCTTTTACCATAGCCCGAGGGGCCGAAGTTGGCAGGGTCGGTCCGGGCGTGCATCCTTCTGATTCCCCCGACATACGAGGGAAACCTCCTTCTCTCAACGAGGCTGAGGTGCGAGCTGGTTTGTGATTGTCGAGGCGAGATAGACCCACCCAGCCTATGACACACCCTATGACGATACCAATCAACAAAAAGCCAAGGTTCCTGTACGTCATGGAAGCCTCTTTCGGTAGATGTAAGCCGCGGAAAGCGGCGGTACGTTCGTGTGACGAAATATACGCTCAAGTGAGCACGAGCCTATTGTGGCATAATTATAAGCTAAAATCAATACTGGTGGAGCTGCGGGGAATTGCACCCCGGTCCGAAAGTTTACAATCTACTCCTCTACAAGCTTAGACCGCTTTTTCCCTTTGGCGTCGACCTCAAAACGGACGAACGATCAAACACCGCAACCAACTGGCTTAGCTTAAGACGTCTGGCGTCGTCTTAAGAGCAATCAGATAATGTGACACCGGCGAACCCCTATCTGATGTCAGGTGCCGATGGCTACCGCAATTAAGCGAAAGCTGGTGCGAGCTGAGGAGCCTGGAAGGCTGCTTTCACCCGCGAAACAATACTGTTGAGAATTGTTGTTGGTGGATTTAACGCATACCTGCGACCTGCCAAGTAGATTGTAAAGGATCTTCCGTCGAAGCTAGTCAGCCCCATAAAAAGCGCGCTGGAAAAATCCAGCTCCCCTATTATAGCAAAATTTTGCGGGCAGGTAAACCTGATTGCCTCTTTCTATTAGATGATATTTATTGATACACCGTTACATTAAAGAGCTCATCCGCTGCTATAGCTATAGTGTGAACGAGGAGCTCCTCAGCTTAATTACCTGCACGAGCCGCGTTATTGTTAACTAGTATCAATAAATACCATAACCTGCTCGCCTGGTCAGCCCTGGACTAAAAAAGCGTAAGCGTCCGCCATCTTCACGAAGAATTGCTTGAAAATCGGCCTCAATTTGGAAGGACGCAAATAGGCGCTCCCCTAATGCAGGGGCGTACAATGCCAACAAGTAATGAGGAGAGCACCATGGCATTTGGCGATGACGCCCAGAACACCTGGGACAAGCAGGAGAATCAACAAGAGTTTCACGAGCAGCTAGAGGGCATGACGCCGGATGGCGCCTCAAACGCCGAAATCCAGGAGGCTACCGCTGGGGATCGTAGCTTCCACGAAAGCCTGGACGCCCAGATGGCGGCCACCGAAGATATGGAAGAAAAGGACCTGACTGAAGCCGAGCTCGACAGCGACCTAGACTACGACACCGCACTGGGCGAGGCGGATGGCGGCACAATGGACCGCGATAGCGCAGCCTAATACAAAAATACAACGATCCCATCCGAAGAAGGAGCCTCAAGGCTCCTTCTTTGTGATTGTGGGTTAGAGCTTTACGGCCGGCTCGGCGCGCAGGTGGTGCGGCTTGTAACGAATCGCCATTACAATGGCGTACACGGTCAGCGCCAGGCCGATTAAGGTAATAACCTTGGTGACGCTCAGAATCGAGGCCAGCAATCCGGTAACTAGGATTGGGGCGGTAGCCGCCAGGTTGATCATCATGTTGAGCGAGGCAAACACCTTGCCGCGGTTGTCGTCGGTGGTGTGCTCTTGCAGGAGGGTTTGGGCAGCTGCACTGATCATGGCGTTAATCAGGCCGAGCATGAGCATTAATATACCGATAATGAACGCGATACTCGCCACCGGGAGCACCGTATTATCCTGATACAACTCATACAGATGGGGACTCAAACCCAACAGGGTGAGGGTGACGCCCGCAATAATTAGCCCCGCCTGAATAACCGTGGCCTTGGCCTGCTTGCGTGTCACCACGTTCACGAGCAAAACTCCCATAACCATCCCCACCCCGACCGGCAGGATGATGACATGGCTGGCTTCCTGGAGCGGGATATGCAGCAACGCCAGACTCAGTGCCGGAGCCAGCGTCACTAAGATAGAAACCAGGCCTTGGGTGACGGTGAGCTGCAGGATCGAAAAAAAGCGGGTTCGGTGCGAGGTTACTAACTTCCAGTTTTCCTGGAAGTCCTGAACCAGATGCAGGCGGCGCGGCAGGGCGCTGGCCGGCCGCTGTACCGGCTGAGGCGGCAGCAAAGCCGTCAGCACCGCCGCCACCGCCATAAATATCGCCACGATCAGATAGGGTCCCTTGGCCCCAAAGACCTGGATTACCGGGCCCGAGGCAGAATACCCCAAGATGAAGGCGCCATACAGGCTAAAAATAAACAGCGAGTTGGCCGGGAGCAGCAACGCCTTAGGAACCACGCGCGGGATGGTAGCGGTTTCGGCCGGAATAAAGAATTGCAGAATGGTCGAGACAATCAGCGTCAGCAGTAAGATCAGCCAGAGGTGGCCCTGGATTAGCAGGTACAGCAATACTAAGGCGGCGCGCAAACTGTTTGCCACCACTAAAATGGTCCGCCGATCCCAAAAATCCACCAGCGTGCCCGCCGTAGAGGCAAACAGGACCGCGGGCAGACCAAACGCCAGTACGAGCAGGGCCACCGAGAGGTTGGCAAAGTGCGAGTGGGTGGCGGCGTCAAAGGTTAAGATAATCAGCGAAAAATTCAGAAGGTTCTGGCCGACCTGGGTCAGGATCTGCGCTATCCAGAGCTTGGCAAAGTCGGGTTGGCGCAGTACGGCAAGGTATTCCATCGCTTTATTATAACCCACCGCCTGCGCTCAGCTGGCGCTTTTTTTGCTATAATACAGCCATTGTGACGCCATCCAGCCCTAGCCCTCGCGCGAACGAGCCTATTCGGATTTTGCTACTTCATACCACCGCAGGAGGTGGTCATAAAAGCGCGGCTATGGCGATCCGTGAGGCCCTGGAGGATCGTTATGGCGGCCGCGTGCAGTGTGAGATGGTGGATGCGCTGAAAGACTACGCCCCCAAGCCACTCGACCTCGCCCCCGAACACTACACGCTGATGATTAAGGCGCCAATGCTCTACCGTCAGTTTTACGAGCTCGGCAATGGCAAGCGGCGCTCGAAGATCATCACCAACAGCATTAGCCTGTACGCCCGCCGGCAGGCCGATACCATTTTGCGCAACCACCCCGCCGACGTGATTGTATCGACCTACCATTTTACCAGCGCTCCCCTCTTTAGCGCGATGAAGCGCAAGGGCTCTGCTACGCCCTTTGTAACGGTGGTGACCGACCTGATTACGATCCCGCCGGTGTGGTTCGACCCGCGCACCGATATGACGGTGCTGCCAACCGAGCCGGCCTACCACCAAGCCATTATTGCCGGTATGCCGCCGGAGCGATTGAAGCTGATTGGGCTACCGGTATCGCCGCGCTTTACCGCCGTAACCGCCGAACAGAAGGCCAAGCTGCGACGGCGGCTGGGCTGGCCAAATGGACGTCTGGTGGCGCTGCTAATGGCCGGCGGAGCCGGGGTTGGCCCGCTGGGCACCATGGGCAGAGCGATTATCGCCTCGGGGCTGCCAGTTACTCCGGTAATTGTGACCGGCAACAATCGCCGGCTAGCGGAACGGCTGCGCACCGAACCCTGGGCTAAAGATGCCTTTATTTATGACTTCGTGGATGATATCCCCTCCTTTATGCAGGCCGCGGACGTGCTGATAACTAAGGCGGGACCCGGCACCATTACCGAAGCGCTCAACACCCACATGCCAATGATCCTCTACAGCCGGGTCCCAGGCCAGGAGCAAGGTAACACCGAGTACGTTACCCATACTGGCGCCGGTTTTTGGGCGCCGAAGCGCTCCCAGCTTATTACTACCCTGCGCTATCTGTTGGATAATCCCGCGGCACTACGCGGCGCGGGCGCCTCCGCCGGGCGGCTGGCCAAACCGGGAGCGGCCGATAAAATCGCGCAATTGGTCTTTAAGACGGCTCAGAATTCAGCGGCTAGCTCAAAATAATTCGGTTTTCTTATCTGATATTGTTGTAATTATTAGTACAAATGAGAAATCCCTGGAGATTCCAAGGATTTAGGGTACCCCCGGAGCACCGTTGCCGCTCATTAGCGCGGGTGCCCCGGGGGCTGCTCGGCAGCCAGGTGGAGGGGGCGTCCACGGCTGCGGTATTGGAGCGAGGTGGACGTCATCGAGGGAGCTCGCTCCAAGCTGTAAAGAACTAGCCGAACTGGCTAAAAACTGAGTCACCCGAAGCGGCGCGAGAACGAGTCTCTAGCAGCCGCTTCGGGGTAAGTGGCAGGAGATGGTCCCCCAACACATCTACCTGCACTACGTTCGGGAAGGCTGGAAACCAGCCTGTACTCCCGACGAGACGAGCATGTGGGTCTTAACCCTCTCCTCTTCGCTCGTCACGACAAGTTTGTAAGACTTGGTACTCCGTCAAAATGGCTGGCCGAGGGGGCCGACTTTCGCCGACCCCCTCAACCGGACCAAGGACTCCTCGGTAATCGGCCGTCACCGACGTCCTAAAGGAGTCTACCTCCTACGAGTACACGGGGGGGGCTGCTGTTCCTTCCGTGTACAAGTAGGGGGCAAATCGCAGCCCCGCTAAGCGGAGTGACACTCCGACTTAGTGGGGACGAGGGTTAACAACCTCCGCTGCCATAAGCCATTATGCCTTCCTTTGGTTGCTTCCTTCTTAGCGGGCGCTAAGACGGTAGGGATACTCTAACAGATGAAATGCGGCTAGTCAATGATCATTTGAACACTTGACTAATTGTATTTAGCAGCCGATTCCCAAGCCAGTTCAAACATTTTTCTAACACCAGTGGTTATTTCCTCGCTCTCCACAGTAATCCCCATGGGTTTGGATCCTTGCAACGCCATAAATGCAACCGAG
>JASLFZ010000064.1 GCA_030150485.1 Candidatus Saccharimonadales bacterium
GCGCACTCGGCGTACGCCATGCGGTCGAATGAGACCGAGTACACGCGGGAAACGCTGACCGGGAAACGGGGGAGCACCCACGGCTTCGACCTCGATTGCCGCGAGCCCCTCAGCCCAGTCTTCGTGCCGCTTGGCGGTAAAGCCGACAGCCGTGCACTCAGCCAGCACCGAGTTCGCGGGCCGGCGCTGCCCTGGGCTTAGAGGCGCCTCCCACGCTTGAGAAGGCACGGAATAATCGATGCGGAAAGCCGAAGCGGCCTTCTGGGGGTTGATACGAGAAGCTGCAAACATCGCAACTGGCCGTGTCGAAAGCTTGGTGGCTCGCCGGAGCAAGGCCTCAGTTGAGACTCCGTATTCCTTGCGCACCGCCATGAGACGCTCGATCTCCATTTTGCCCTCGCGTAGCTCTGGCAGGCTGTCCGTCGGCATAAGGATCTCTCCCGCAGCGATGTTGCATAGCAACTCTAGTTGCCAGGCGTCGGGTGGCCCAGCGTCAGGACGACTCCGATAGCGAGCAGCATCCGCAACATCCGGGAAAAGCGTGTGCGCTATCTCGTGGGCAAGCGAAAAGCGCAACCTCTGCACCGGTCGAGTCGGGTTGTACTCAATCATCACCCTTCCGCCGCTAACAGGCATTGTTCGCGCATCCTGAAGCTCCTGCTTGGGAACAACAGGGATCTCAAGAATTCGTGCAAGCTCAAAGGGGTCAAATGGTGGCCCACGCCATTCTTGCTCGACAGCTGCGAGAACAAGCCGCTGGGCGGCCTCTTCGATCGCCTCAACCGGATCTCGATCTCCAGCGAAGCTAAGAACCGACTCATTAGTCCAGTAGCTGGTCATGTGACGGCTTTCGTTGCATCGGGATCGAACGTATGTTCTATCGGAGTCGTCGGACGTCCCAACGGTAGACGATCGGTCGGTCGCGAGAACTTCGGACGATCGGAACTTAAGCCATACTCAGCGTGCAGCGCTTAGCGCCTCCAATAGCCACCGCACCCGCGCTGCACGAGCAACCGCCTCGGTCCCTCCACTATCAGGGACCAAGGCGGTTCGTCCTTCTTCAAGATGGTCGGGGTGAAAGGACTCGAACCTTCGACCTCCTGCTCCCAAAGCAGGCGCGCTAGCCAACTGCGCCACACCCCGATGTGACCCGAGTAATTATAGCCGGAATGTGGAGGTGGCGCTAGATGCTAGGTTGGGCGGACCACTTCTTTTAGACGCTTGCCGGCCCGGAATCGGGGCATTGGCATTTCAGGAATGTGGATCTCGCTACCCGTTTGTGGGTTCACGCCACGCCGCGCCGCCCGCTTACCTAAATCAAAGGTGCCAAAACCGGTAATAGATACCTTTTCCCCCTTCTTGATCGTGCCTCCCACAATCGAGGTCAGGCTGGAGAGGACCGCCTCCACCTCTCGCTTGCTCAAGCGAGTATCACGGGCAAGCGTCTCAATCAACTTTTGCTTCGTCATGCCAAGCGCTCCTACTTATTGGAACTAGTCTAGCAAATGTTTAGCCCTCTACCAAGCTAAAAAGCTCTGAAATTAGACCGGCTTTTTCGTGATTTTTACCAACTTTTCGATTGTAATAGCCGGCTAGACTGTGAAAACGCTGCGAAGGGTTTGAATATCCTTTGCCAAACCGGTTTTTGTATCGACCTCAATCGTGACGGCGCAAAACTGGCGGCGGCCCGCGTCCTCCATCTCGTTGCGCACCCGAACTTCTGGATCGCGCCAGCGCTGCAGGATAATTTCGGTTTTCACCCCCAGCGATGAATCAAGCGCACCCGTCATGCCGACGTCGGTAATGTGCGCCGTGCCGCCGGGCAACACCTCGGCGTCGGTGGTCTGAATATGCCAGTGGTCGCCAATTACGGCCGTTACCTTGCCATCAAGATACTGGCCCATCACCACCTTTTCGCTCGAGTAATCGCCATGGAAGTTCACGATCGTCGCCACCCGCGTCGTGTTTTTGTGCTCCTCCAGAATGCGGTCGATGGTATCGAGCGGGTTCGGCACCTCCACGCTTGCGTTAATGCCCACAATTTTCCCCTGCAAGCTCACCACCAAAACCTTGCCAAAAGGTGTATCGGCCAAGCCATAGCCGCGCCCCGGCGTACCTTCGGGTAAGTTAGCCGGACGAATCGCGTCCCCGCCCTCATTTAGGTAAGACTCCCGCGTCACCGAATGATTGCCGCCACTAAAAAAGTTGATGCCGGCTGCCTTCAACTCGGCCGCATGGTTCGCCTGCAGTCCCTTGCCATGGCTGACGTTTTCGCCCTGAGCCACCACAAAGTCGATTCCCTGTTCTCGAATAAGATCGGGCAGCACTTGCTTCACGGTCTCCCGCCCAAGCTTGCTCGTAATATCACCAATGTAGAGGATTTTCACACTAATGCCTTACTTCGCGTACTCAATCGCACGTGTCTCGCGAATCACATTCACTTTAATGACGCCCGGATACTTCAAGGTAGCCTCGACCTTAGTGGCGAGATCGCGGGCTAGCTTAATGGCCGTAAGGTCATCGATCTCCTCCGGCACCACAATTACGCGCAGCTCGCGGCCGGCCGAAACGGCGTACGATTTGTGGACACCCGGGAAGGTCCCAGCCAAATTCTCCAGCTCGGTCATACGCTGAACATAATTCTCGAGCGTGTCGCCACGTGCGCCGGGACGGCCGCCAGATAGCGCGTCCACTACACGGATAATCATGGCCTCCACGCTTGTGGCCTCAATGTCGTCGTGGTGCGCCTCTATGGCGTGGCAGACGGCCTCATCCTGCCCATACTTAGCCGCCAGATCGCGCGAAATGTGGTGGTGCTGGCCCTCAATCTCATGCGTGACCGCTTTACCAAGATCGTGCAGCAACGCGGCGGTCTTCACGACGCGCACATCCGCCCCCACCTCGTTGGCAATTGTGGCTCCAAGGTTGGCCATCTCCACCGAGTGCTTCAAAACATTTTGGCTGTAGCTAGTGCGATATTTAAGCTGACCAAGCAGCTTAATCAGCTCCGGATGCAAGCCCACGACACCAGCCTCCTTCACCGCCTGCTCGCCGGCCTCCTTGACGCTCTTATCAATTTCGCTCTGGGCCTTTTTTACGACCTCCTCGATCCGGGCCGGATGGATGCGCCCATCGCTGAGGAGCTTTTCGAGCGCTACGCGGGCCACCTGGCGCCGCACCGGGTCAAAGCTCGAGAGGACGATCACGCCGGGCGTATCATCCACCAACACGTCTACGCCGGTAAGCCGCTCAATGGCCTGGATGTTGCGGCCCTCTTTGCCGATTACACGGCCTTTCAGCTCATCACTTGGCAGCGCTACCGTCGTAACGGTGCGTTCGCTGGCCTGATCGCTAGCCATCCGTTCCATGGCTGTTACCAGCACCATGCGGCCCTCGTCCTCGGCCTGCTCGACGGCCTCCTGTTGGATTTTAGTAATGAGCGTCATCGCGTCCTGCTTGGTGTCGCGTTCGACCATCTGCATGAGCTTTTCTGTGGCCTGCTCGCGGCTCAGCTTGGCAATCTTTTCCAGGTTTTTCTGCTGCTTGTCGCGCAGCTTACGGAGGTCCTCTTTCAACTCTTCAAGACTGGTCTCGCTTTTGCGCAAAGACTCCGAGCGTTTGTCGAGTTCGTCTATCTTGCGGTCGAGCGTGCTCTCCCGCTGACTCAACCGGTGCTCGGTCTCGGTCAGCTGGATGCGACGCTCGCGCTCTTCCTTCTTGGCTTCGTCGGCGGTTTTGAGCGCCTGCTCCTTCGCCGCCAAAGTTACCTCCTGAGCTTTGCGGTTGGCCTCATCGAGTAGCTTAGTCGCCTTTGCGGCCGCGGTGCTGGTCTTGCGCTTCGAGATGTACATGCTTCCGCCGACACCACCACCGGCCCCGACCGCCAGGCCAGCCACCGCTAATATAATTTCCATAACGCCTCCTTGGGCGCTGAGTACGGGTACGCGCGAAACCGCTTGTGGGACTACTAACTTAAACGTATCGGGTTATCAGCGTGCGCGGCAGGTAACAGTATTCAGCACGGGTTATTACACAGTACTCCCATTAAACCGCGCTGCTACTGTTAGCGTCAAGCTGTCCACCTGGCTTCGTGATGTTCGGCAGCGACCCATACTCCGGAATCACCTGCGTATCATCCTCATGGTGATGGAGGCGTTTAGCGCCTGTTTCGAGCCAGTTATCATCGAGCGCACCAACGATCGGGATGCGCTGAGCGTACGCAATAGCATTAGCCACCGCCACCCCAATTCGTAAGCCGGTAAAGGAGCCAGGTCCGCAAAACACTACCACACCTGTTAGCGTCTCCCAGGTATGGTGATTAGCTTCGAGCAACTTTTGGATGTGATCGAGGAGTTGGCTGGAGAGCTGCCGCCCCGACTCCCAGCGGTCACGCGCCATCACACTTCCATCGGCCGCCACTAAGCTGAGCTCCGTGGTAGCAGTATCAGTTCGAATGGCGATCAGCACATCGCAGCTCCTTAATAAGGTAATGGGTTACAGGAGTTAAACTGTTTAGCTCAATTTCCCTACTCTGGCTATCCTTCATAGGAGTAAGGGTAATGCGCAAGCGATCGGCGGGTAGAGTAGCGTGGCCCTGACCGGCCCACTCCACAATGGTAATCGCCTGCGGATCGGCAATCGCCTCTGCGAGTTCCTGGGTTGCCATATCGAAGCCTTCAAGGCGGTAAAAGTCAAAGTGGTGAATCTGGCGGCCTTCTTTAGCCGGGTAAACTCGTCCGACGGTAAAAGTCGGGCTTGGAACCTCTTCCGTAAAACCGAGACCGGCAACGATTCCTTTGGTTAAGGTGGTTTTGCCGCTGCCGATATCGCCGCTGAGCTCAATCACGAGCGCTCCTTTTATCAGACCGCCCAGCTGCCGCCCCAGCGCGATCGTCTCGGCGGCAGCGGTAGTAGAGATTTTGAATGTCGTAGCGGAATTCATAGGTAGCGTACCCTATGGTAAGCACTCCCAGAGCGATTAGCAACCACGTAGCCGGCTGCAAGGTTTTGGCAGCGGCCAATTGCAAGGGTGCTTTGGCAAGTGTCGCTTTAGGTTTTTTGGTACGGGGATGGGGGACATAGGCCTTTTTGGCGCGCTTCACTTTCGCTGCCTTCGCCACTACCTTTTTTGCTGCACGAGCCTTGGGCACCTTGGTGGTGGCGGGAGCGGCTATAGTAACAGCCGTTGCCAAAACGTTTGGTTGGTTAGGACTGATTTGCAGCGTCCAGTGCCAGCCGTCGTCAAAGCGAGCCCACGACTGTCCTTCGGGAGCCGCACCATAACCTGGCGTCACGTCCACCACCATGCCAGCAGGATCGAGCACTTCCACGGCCCCACCGGTATTAGGTAGGCTGACTTTGGTCTGGGCGGAGTAGAAGGCTGCGTAGCCACCCGACGGGAGAGTCGTAGAAGGCAGCACGTAGTAGCTATGAAACTTACTGCCGGCACGTAGCGTATAACCGCCTAAGTTGATAGGCGAATCGGTAGGATTGAATAGCTCAATGAACTCATCATTCGCATCAGTAAAAGGCGCCATGGGGTTAATGAGCAACTCGGTAATATCAACCGGCGCATAAGCTTGCGGTACAGGCGCTGCATCGGTGGAGCTATCGGTCGCCGCTACTGGCGGCACAGCGCCAGCTCCTGGGTCGGTCATGATATCACTATCAGCAGCACCGGGTGGCTCGGGAAGCGCCTGCGTTGAGCGCGGAGTGGGCGTAGGCTCGAGGATAAAATCAGCCGCATTGTTATCGGTGTCGATGCCATTACCATTGCCTGCGTCTAAACGCCCGGGCAATCGCTCAATACTCTGGCCAGCCGATGGCGCTACCGCGGGAGTGCCCCCTTCAGCTGCATTAGCACTATCGCCATAGCCCAACTGGTCCACCACGCTGCCATTGGCGTCTTTTAGCCGTATCGTGCCCCCACTGCCCGCCAACGTTGCCGACCAGTTTGCATCGGCTCCACTCAGATAGGCCGTTGGGGCAATTAAGTAAAAACTGTAGGCCTTGATGGCTCCGGCCAGGCTAGCATGCCTCACCCAGTTGCTCGCAACATCGGTACTCGTGGCAGCTTTATACTCCACCGACCACCCGCTGAGAGCTAAATCTTGACTGGTAGGATTGTAAAGTTCAATAAACTCTTGGCTAGCGCTGCTGGTAGTGCCCGTCTCTACCTGGCTTATAACCACGTGGGTGGCTATAGCGGCGCTGGCCGCGGAGGGAGATACCATTAGTGTTATTGGGATGGCCAGCGCTAAAATCAAAACGCGGAATAGTTTCTGCATATAACCTCCTTTATTCCTCTAGGCGCTGATTACAAAGGCGCCAAGAAGTAGTGTGGCAGGAGGTTGTTAAATCGGTCTGAACAAACTATTAGCTTTTGATTAAAAACGAGGCCTTCTCGGAATAACTTTTATACTGCTTATGCTATAATTAACCCCAGATGAGAATATCTGACGGTGACTTAAAATCACTGCTCCTTGAGGGCAGTAAAGTTAAGCCGGAGACGCTCAAGGAGGCTGAGGCTGTCCATGAGCAGACCGGCGAGCCGCTGCTTGCTACCGTGCTTAAACGACGCCTTATTAGCGAATCTACGTTGGTCAAGCTCTACGCCAAGAGTATTGATGTCCCCTATATTGACCTACGGAATCTGAAGATACCGCGCGAGCTGCTCACCAAAATACCTGAACGCATTGCGCGTAAGTATCAAGCCGTGCTGTTTGGCGAGGAGGCTAAGCGCTTGCAGCTGGCTATGGCCGATCCGGAGGACTTCCAAGCCAGAGACTTCATTACGAAGCAAATTGGCCAGGACGTTACGCTTTATATTGCGCCGGCCAGCGACATTCTCAGCGCCATCGATCAGTACAAAGGCAGCATCTCTTCGGAAATCACCAAGGCCATTAAAGACAGTAGCGCCAGCGAAGCCATGAGCGAGCCGGAGGTTGATGCCAAGGACCTGGCCGAGGACGCGCCGATCGCCAAAACCGTCAATATTATCCTGGAGTACGCCCTTAAATCGCGTGCCTCCGATGTCCACATTGAACCGCGCGAAAGCCTCGTCCAGGTCCGCTTTCGCATCGATGGCATGCTGCACGAAATGATGACGCTACCCAAAGCCATTCTGCCGGCGGTGGTATCGCGCATTAAAATCCTCGCCACCCTGAAGATTGATGAGCACCGCATGCCGCAAGATGGCCGGTTTAAGTTTAGCGTTGGTTCGCGGACCGTCGCCCTCCGCGTGTCCACGCTACCGGTTATGGATGGCGAAAAGTTAGTCATGCGGATCTTGGATGAATCGAGCCGGGCCCTTACCCTTGAAGAGCTTGGCTTTGAGGGCGTCCCACTCGAACGCATCGTGCGCGGTATTCACAAACCGCACGGCTTGGTGTTTGTGACCGGTCCGACCGGCTCCGGTAAATCAACGACCCTCTATAGCGTGCTGACCATGCTCAACACGCCAGGCGTGAACATCTCAACCGTCGAAGACCCGGTAGAGTACCGCGTAACCGGGGTCAACCAAACGCAAGTGAACCCCAAAGCCGGCATGACCTTCGCGTCCGGTTTGCGCGCGCTACTGCGCCAAGACCCCAACATCATCATGGTGGGCGAGGTACGCGACAGCGAAACCGCCGATCTGGCCGTCCAGGCCGCGCTGACCGGTCACGTCGTGCTCTCCACCCTCCACACCACCAACGCCGCCACCACGCTGCCCCGCCTCCTCGATATGAACATCGAGCCGTTCTTGATTGCCTCCACCGTCAACACCATCATCGCCCAGCGCCTCGTGCGTCGCCTCTGCCCCCACTGCCGTGTACCCTACATTCCTGAAGGTGACATCCTAAAAGATATTAAGCGCGACTTCGATGTTGAAAACGCCCTGCGCTACATTGGCGCCTCGAAGAGTGAGCCTCCGGTTGAGCCGGCAGCCGCCAGTGGTAAAAAAGTTATTGCGCCGCTCGGCGGTATCGAGTCGAATAAGTCGATCCTCCAAAAAATTGCCTCCGATCCAAACATTCTCAATCGCTCCGCTAAAGAGGCGGCCACGATCCACGCCAAGCCCAGCCTACCCGAAGAGCCTAAAGCCCCGGCCAGTCACACGCTCCGCAGCCTTAAATCGGGTGAGTTCAAGCTGTACCGAGCCGGCGAGGGCTGCGAGCAGTGCGGCAACGTAGGATATCAAGGTCGGATGGGTATTTATGAGGTGCTTGAGATCAATGAAAAAATTCAAGAAATGGTGGTGGGCCATGCCACCAGTGAGACCATTCAGCAAGAAGCCGTTAAGGATGGCATGCTCACCATGCAGCAAGATGGATTTTTGAAATCTCTGCATGGGCTCACGACCATTGAAGAAATTCTCCGGGTGACGCGCGAATAAAATGGCTAACTACACCTACACCGCCCGTGATAAAAGTGGCGCTATCCAAAAAGGCAACCTGCTCGCAAGCGACCAACCCGCCGCCGCCAGCACGTTAATGGAAAAGGGATTGGTGCCGATCCTCATCAAGGCTCAAACTAACAGTGCGGGGGGTAGCTTGCGACGGCGGCTACACATCGGTGGGGGCGTTAAGCTGCAGGATAAGGTGGTGTTTTCGCGACAGCTTGCCACCATGATCAACGCCGGTGTGCCGATAGTTCAGGCCTTATCAATTTTGCGCACCCAAACCTCCAGTAAGCACTTTCAACACGTTATCGCTACCTGCGCCAAGCAGGTCGAGGGTGGCTCCCCTCTTAGCGCTGCGCTGGGAGCCCATCCGGAGATTTTCTCTACCGTGTATGTCAATATGGTCCGGGCCGGTGAGGCGGGCGGCCTACTGGATGAGGTCCTCGAGCGCCTGGCCACCCAGCAAGAAAAAGACGCCGCCATCGTCGGCAAGGTTCGCAGCGCCATGATTTATCCCAGCATTCTCTTACTTGTCACTCTGGGGGCCTTCATTTTTCTGATGACCTACCTCGTCCCCCACCTCGTGCCCATTTTCTCTCAGCTTGGAGTGGCGCTCCCCTGGTACAGCAAGCTTATGCTCACAATAAGTACTTTTTTAGTGCATTTTGGGGCGCCGGTACTAGTAGCTTTAGTGGTCGCTGGTATCGGTGCCTACCGCTTTATCCGGACCCCGCGTGGCAAGCACATCCTCGACCGTCTCATTCTGCGCCTGCCCATTCTGGGCCCCATTATCGTCAAGGTGAACGTGGCCCGCTTTGCCCGCACCTTTGGCTCACTCATGGCGGCCGGCCTCTCGGTACTTGAGGCACTCAACACCACTGCCGAAGGTCTGGGTAACACCGCTTTCCGCGATAGCCTCCACGAGGTTGCTCGCGAGGTAAAGGCCGGCAAACCGATCTCTGCCCCCTTCAAAAAAATGACCATCTTCCCACCGATTGTTAACCAAATGATCGGCGTGGGCGAAAATACCGGCGAACTTGATACCATCCTACTCAAACTGGCAGGCTTTTACGAAAACGAGGTAGATACGCTCGTGGCCAACCTCACTTCGGTGATTGAGCCGGTTTTGATCGTAGCGCTCGGCGGCGTGGTCGGCTTTATTGTGATTGGCGTGTACGGCCCTCTGGCCGCCCTAAATGGCTCTGTACAGTAATCAAACCGACTCAATAGTTGACATAACTGGAATCACCACCTTACAATAGTCTCAGGTAAAGCTTATGCTTTGTACATCAACCAAGAAGTAACAACATTATGAGGAGGTGAGCACTCAAATGCAGAAACTATTAAAGAAGCAGGACGGTTTTACACTGCTAGAACTTTTGATCGTAATTGTGATCATTGGTATTTTGGCCGTCCTTATTATTCCTAACCTAGCATCCGGCCCGGCCCGTGCGCGTGACGCCCAGCGTAAGAGTGACTTACGTAACGTGAAAACCGCTTTAGAGACCTACTATAACGATAACAACAGCTATCCCACCGCGAACCCGGGTGGCGGTTCGGCGGCCAGCTGTGTTATCGCCGGTAACAGCACTTGTATTGGAGCGGCTCTGAGCAGCGGCACCACTCCGTACATGAAGACGGTACCGAGCGACCCCAAGAATACCGGTAGCTACGTCTACACCTACCTGCCGACTCCGTCCGGTTGTTCCACGGCCTGTGTGAGTTACTCGATGACGGCAACGCTTGAGAACACCAAGGATCCGCAAGCAACCAACGGTGTCTACACGGTTAACTCCGCTAACTAGCTTCTCATAGTGATCAAAAAACCGCGGCTTCTCCGCGGTTTTTTGTATCTAAAGCGCTTACGTTATACTAAAAGTATGTCTCGTTCCCTCCTTACCTCGGAAGCTGGCTTCACGCTGGTGGAGCTCATCGTTACAACCGTTTTCGTCGCGATCGCCTCAACCGCGATTGTGGAGATTTTTATCACTATTAACAAACTGAACGAGCAGGCCGGGAAGCTGCAAACCGCCACCGCTCTGGCCGACCAGGAAATTGAGCAGTACCGTAATGTCGGTTACACCGCGCTGCCAACCGGAACACCGGCAGTCACGTTTACGAACCTGTTACCGGCTAACTTTGGCAGCTCTAAGTCGGCCGTTATCAATGTAACCACTCCGCAAACCGGCCTTAAACAGATGGATGTTGTTATTAAGTACACCGACGACGATGTACCCAAGACCGTCGAGCTATCTACCCTTATTGCTCAAACTGGTATCGATCGATGAATCTTTTGCGCAACCAAGCCGGCTTTACCCTTGTCGAGCTTTTAACGGCAGCCATCATTATTGGCTTGCTCGCAACGCTCGTATCGGGCTTTTATAGTGATCGGTTGGTCGACTTTGCCCGCACGCAAAGCCTTATTATTCTGCAGTCGAACACCAAGCAAGCGCTTGAAAGTATGCAGCGCGATATTGAACAAGCCCAAAGCATTGAGGCCGCTAACGAGTGGGCGGATAGCCACGGGCCCGGCGGCAATCAGTACGGCTGGGCCTCTTCTAGCGCTTCGCCGTCGGTGGTGGTGTTGGCCGAGCCTACCGAAGATACCAGTGGCAACCTGCAGTACGTCGATGGCGCCCACACCGTGCTCGCCACCAACGACGTGATTTACTATGTGAACGGGGGAGCGCTATACCGCCGCGTGATCGTCAACCCAATCTGCGCCTCGGCCGGTGGCAGTGTTAGCTGCAGCGCCCGCACCACCTGCCCGGCCGCCAGTGCCACCAGCAGCTGCCCAGCCGACGGCAAGGTCATTGAAAACGTCGCCAACCTTGTAGCAACCTACTACGACACCAACGATAATATCCTCTCGACGCCGTCGAACGCCTACTCCCTTAGCGTCACCATGACCCAGTCGCTTACGGAGTTTGGCCATACCTACAGCAACAGCTTGAGCTCACGCATCACTTTGAGGAACAAGGCATGAAAGCAAGCCCCCTTAACAGCCAACGCGGCGTCATTTTGGTGGGTGCCATTATTGTAACGACCTTCTTTTTAACGATTGCCCTGGCGATTGCCGGGCTTGGCCTAACCCATTATTCAAGCACTCGCCACACCTTGCTAGCCTCGGACGCTCAGAATGTGGCCGATGCCGGCGCCGATGCTTTTATGAGTAGCCTGGCCAGCTCCAGCACCTACCAAGGCACCAACAACGCTCCCGCCACCGCTACCAACTCCTGTAGTGGCTACACCTCCTCCCCCGTAACTCTCGTAAACAACGCCACGCAGGGTAAAATCACCTACTCTACCTGCGTTCAAAATGGCAGCATCGCTAACGAAAAGCTGGTTTTCTCCACCAGTAAGCTCTATATTCCGGCAACTAATACCACCCCGACGGTTACTCGCGAGGTTGAGCTCGTTGTTCACGCCACCACCACCGCAGGCTATGGACTGCTTACCGGTCCCGGCGGCCTTACCCTGAGCAACAGCGCCGCCATTGCGGGTAGTCAGGTCTATATTGGCGGCCAGTTGACTATGAATAACAGCTCCTCTATCGGCACGGCCGCAAATCCGGCCACCGTCTATATTGCCGACCTGGCCTGTGGCACCGGGGCAGCCTACCCGAGCACCTGTGCCCAGGGCGCCGGGCCGGCCGGAGATGCCGCGGTGCTGTGTTGTGGTGCGAGCCCAATGATCTATGGCGCCGTCCACATTGTTAACTTTCCTGTGCCCGCGCCAACCCAATCCCAAAACTACAACGAAAACCGTACCGGCAACCTTATGACCAGCCCCGGCTTGGTTGATAACACCGTACCCGCCATTAGCCTGCCAGCCGATAATCGCACGAGCACGCTGGGGACCTGTACCACCGGTGGCGGGGGTGCGCCGCAGCACTGCAGCAACTTCCCAACCGAGCGCCTCGCCTCGACCGCCGACTGTCCGTACGGCCAAACCACAACCACCTGGGCCGCCGGCACCCACTTCTACGGCGGTAACATCAACGTAGACCAGAGTTGTCAAGTTACGGTCGGCGGTCCCATCTGGATTGACGGCAACCTGGTGCTGAGCAATAGCGCCACACTGGCGGTGGCAAGCGGTCTTAGCGCCGCCCCCAGCTTATTTATCGACGGCTCCTCCGGTTTTGAACCGAGCAACAGCTCCGCCTTAACCACCAATAGCAGCGGGGTAGGTTTTGCCGTAACCACCTTTTGGTCGGCTGCTTCCTGCAGCCCCAACTGCACCAGTGTCACGGGGAGCGATCTCAGCAGCTCGGTAAACCACACCACCATCCTCATGAGCAACAGCTTTAAGGGCACCGGCTCCAGCTTCTATGCTCGCTGGAGCAACGTGAACACTAATAACTCCAGCTCAGCTGGCTCGCTGATGGGTCAATCCATTACCATCAACAATGCCGGCACCATCACCCTCGGCAGCAGCTCGGCTGGTGCCACCGGCACCTGGGCGGTCACTCACTACACCGAGGTGTATCCGTAAGGATTCTGTTATACTAAAATGGTAATGCTTAAAACGCTACGAGGTGAGTATGCGTGTCCCGCTAATTTATAAAGACGCTCCTCAGTTTGGCTTTGACCTCGGTACCCACTCGGTAAAAGTAGTCCAGCTGCACCGCGCCGGGCACAAAACCAAGGTCCAGGGCTATGGGGAGGGCTACTTTTCACCCGACGCCATGGCCGAAGGCATCGTGGTCGATCCGGTTGAAATCGCTACAGCCATCCGTCCTTTGCTACGCAAGCTCACCTATGGCAAGATAACCGCTCGTCGCGTGGTAGCGGGCATTCCCGCGACCAAACTGTTTACCCGCGTGCTTCAGCTGCCCCAAATGGACACCGCCGACCTCACCCAGGCCATCCACTACGAGGTTGAGCAGTATGTGCCGGTGCCAGTCAATGACCTTTACATTGATTACGAAATTATCACTCCGGCAAAAGATGCCGATAGCCAAATGAACGTCCTTATGACCGCCGCCCCGCGCGCCATCGTTGACTCCTACATTAAGCTTTTTGACACCTTGGGCTTTGAGGTGGCCGCCATAGAGGCCGACATGGCGGCGGTAGTACGAGCCCTTGTACAAGCCGGTGACGCCAGCGAGGCAAGCTTAATTATGAACGTCGGTTCGGTGTCCGCGGATCTGGCCGTGTACGACCACGAAACGCCTCTGAGTGGGAGCGTTCCCGTGGGCGGCGATCAGCAAATTGATGCGTTAATGCAGGCGCTCGGCATCAAGCTCGATCAGGCGACCGAAATTAAGGCTAAGTTTGGGCTGGGTCCCAGTGGCATGCGCCCTAAGATTGCCGCAGCGCTTGAGCCCAGCATGCAGACCATGATCCGCGAGGTTAAGAATGTCATGAAGTTCTACCAGGGTGGGGGTAATAAAAAGGCCATCACCAAGCTCGTGCTTACCGGAGGCGCCGCCCGCATGCCCGGGTTTGATGAGTACATCCACACGGCCCTAAACCTCCCGCTCGCGGTGGCAAATCCGTGGAACAATCTCACGCTCCCCCACCCACCCTCTGGTTTTCAGAAAGAAGGCCTCACGTACAGCACTGCCATTGGGCTCGCCCTGCGAGGCCTACAATGATTAACCTCCTGCCGCCCCACCTTAAAGAAGAGATTGCCTACTCTAAGCGCAACGCTCTTATGCGTCGTTACGTGGTAGTAGCCCTGGTTCTGGCAGTGGTGTTGGTCGGGGGGCTGCTGGGCGGCCGTTACTACTTGAACCGCCAGGTGGCGAATACCAACGCGGCTATTGCCGTAAAGCAGCGCCAAATTGCCCAGTATGCTGGGCTCGCCAACCAGGCGAGTACGCTGGGTGAACGTCTAACTGCTATCGGCGCTATCCAAAAAAACCAGGCCAAGTTTTCCGAGCTGCTCAGTAATCTGGCCGCCGTTATGCCACAGGGCACCGCAATCTCGAGCCTTACCCTAACCGGCAACGATAAGCAGCCCGTCCAGCTAACCGTTGCCGCCACCAACTACGCCAACGCGCTAGCATTCCGCGACAGCATCATCGCCTCTAAGCGCATCAGCGCCGCCGATATTGAAAGCATCACTCCAGGTGCGGTTGCTGGTACCTATAATGTTATCGTCACCTTTGCGTTCAACCCCGGGGAAGCCAAATGACCCCTAAGCGTTTCTTTTATGTGCTCTGCGGACTGCTTGTTATTATTTTGGTGGGCGGTGGCGAAGCCTACTATCAAGCCGATCGCGCGCTGCGCGCCGGTACCGCCACCCTCAGCCAGCAGCTAGCTAGCTCAGAACTCGCCGATACCCAGCTTTCCAATTTCCAAGACTTACGTGAGCAGTACCAACAACTGCAGCCCCAAATTCCAGCCATTTA
This sequence comes from Candidatus Saccharimonadales bacterium, assembly GCA_030150485.1. GTDB lineage: Bacteria > Patescibacteriota > Saccharimonadia > UBA4664 > SCTI01 > JASLFZ01. The sequence continues at coordinate 14,742 of JASLFZ010000064.1, forward strand.
CGCAGCGCTGCCTACTACCAAAGACCAATCTACCATTGCCCTTCAGCTCCACAATGTTGCGGCGAGCTGCGGCATGGATCTAGGCAGCCTTGCCTTCAACGCCTCTACCGTTCCAGGTCGCACCAGCCAGACCGTTGCCGATGGCACCGTCCTCGCTATCCCTATCACATTCCAGCTTACGGGTACCTACAGCCAGCTCCAGCAGTTTCTGCAGAAGCAAGAGCTCCTCAACCGATATACGAGCGTTACCTCCCTCGCCATTTCCGTCGGTGCGGGCAACAGCCTATCCTTCAATGTAACCTTAAACGCCTTTTTAAAACCATGAACCTTAACTTCAGCATCAACTTTAACCCCACCGCTGCCCGTAAGCTTATAGCACGCTATTATCGCGTAGTGATTGGCTTTGCGGTCTTAGTACTGGTCGGATTTACCGGTTATCAACTAAGCCGTGTTGTCGCCGTGCAGCCCGATGCTGCCTACCTAACGATCCAAGAGCAAACCGTCAGAACCCCCAGCCTGCGCTCCAGCAAAACCGTGCTCTTACAGCTCCAAAAACTTCAATCGGCCGGTAGTACCACCAATCCGGTTACCGTAGGCAAGCAAGATCCCTTCTCGCTCAGCAACTAGCCTTCGGTCGGCACACCTTCGCCAATTGCCCGCTTGTGGCAGCTCATAATGCGCCCGGCCAGCGCTCTGGGGTTGGCCGCCTGGCGAAACACGAAGTTTTCTTCTTCACCAGCGGTCTCAATGGTAACGTCGCCAAAGTCTAACATGCTAGCCAGGATACCATCCTGTGAGGCCGAAACATCTTGCAAGCGCTCCAAGCTAAACTGCGAAACCTTGCGGCTAAACAAGCTGTTTTGGGTAACTTGATAGAGGTTTTTATCGGTCATGATAAGTCGGTTTTGGCGATAAATTACTAAGCTGATGTACGCCAGAAGGACGCCAAGTGCTAGGAGTGCGAGCAGTGCCACCACCGCTACCGGCATAGCGTTGGCCTGCTGAAGCTTATAGCCATCACGACCCAAAAAATAAAATCCGATTATAGCTACGAGGCTTATGACTAAGAATGAGCTCATTAGTGGCACCACATTGATCCAATGCCGCCTTACCACCTCAACCACCGTTTCGTCCGCACCGATAATGTCTGCTCCGTCCATGCGTCCTCCGTTTTGCTGGTATTATACACGTTCTTTCGCGGCCTGAAGCCATTTTTCAACCTGAGCGTGCAGCTCATTGAGCCGGCTAATCGAAGCACTTAGTTCGTCGCGCTGCTGAAGCCAGACCGATTTGGCCAGCCGGGCCTTATGGGGCTGCACCGAAACTGTCGCACTACTGTCGGTTGTTGGATACGCTCCGCTCAAATCAGGATTACGCGCGACCATAAACCGTCGCCGATGAAGATGCCGCGTCACAACTTGATAGCGCTGTGTCGTGAGCGTGACCCAAAAACCCTGAACCTCCCAGCGATACCGGATCTCATCGACTCCGTCCTTCTGCAGCACACTCAGGCTCGTGGGCGGTGCGCCTTCCAGCAGTGCGTCCTCTAGGTAAGCCTCGGCGGCATCGTAGCACCGGGGCAGCTGCAGCTCGTAGGTCGTCTCCCCCACCTTAACTGCACGATACAACACCGTTTTCATACCAGCCGCTGTTGGGCCTCGGCAGGGTCGGGAGGCGGCTCCACACCCAAATGGAGGTAGGCTTTTGGCGTTACCTTGCGGCCACGATGAGTCCGCTCCAGCATGCCGATCTGCATCAGGTAAGGCTCATACACGTCCTCAATGGTGGTCTGCTCCTCACTGGTGAGCGCGGCAAGTGTCGCCAGCCCAACCGGGCCGCCGCGGTAGTTATCGATAATAGCCGCTAGCAAGCGGCGGTCAGCGGCGTCCAGCCCCAACGCATCAATCTCGAGCATCTCCAGCGCTTGCCGCGCGACCTTTGCGGTTACGTTGCCATCGTGCCGCACCTCGGCAAAGTCGCGCACTCGTTTCAGTAACCGGTTGGCAATTCTCGGCGTCAGCCGGCTGCGGAGCGCGATCTCTTTAGCGGCCTCTGTCTCAATGCTAATCCCTAAAATCCGGGCACTGCGCTGCAAAACCTGTACCATCTCGTCTAAGCTGTAAAACTCCAGCCGGTGCACCATGCCAAACCGATCGCGAAACGGCGCCCCCAGCGCCCCCGCTCTCGTGGTCGCCCCAATAATAGTGAACTTCGGCAGATCCAGCCGCATGCTTTTGGCGCTCGGCCCCTTGCCCAGCATGATGTCGATAGCGTAGTCCTCCATCGCTGGGTACAACACCTCTTCTACCGTTTTAGGTAGCCGGTGGATCTCGTCGACAAACAAAATATCACCATCTTGAAGGTTAGTCAGAATCGAGGCCAAATCACCTGCCCGCTCAATTGCCGGCCCCGAGGTCACCCGTAAGTTTGTCCGCATTTCGGCCGCAATCACGCCGGCCATGGTCGTCTTTCCGAGGCCTGGCGGTCCGTACAGCAAAATGTGGTCAACCGGTTCGGTCCGCGCCTGGGCCGCCTGAATCGCCAGCTGCAACGTATCCTTTAAGAGCTGCTGACCCACATAGGAGGCAAACGACCTCGGCCGCAGCGTCTCTTCCAACTGCTGCTCTACTGGATCGTTAGTCTCTTCGGCCGCTACCGTAACGCGTTCAATCATGACTCTATTTTAACACCTGACCGAGATAATGCGAACAAAAGGCGAAAGCTAGCTTACCTGCTTTAACGCCGCTTTTACCCTGGCCTGCTCCTCGGTAATGTCAGCGGGAATTCTGGCAACCGCTTCCGCCGCCTGCATGGTCGTATAGCCGAGCCCAATCAGAGCCTGGTAGGCTGGGTCGCCGCCCGTCGGTGCGGAGCCGCCGCCCTGATCTACCAAGCCAGGAACCTCCACCTTTCCTTTTAGCTCCACCATAATTCGCTCGGCGGTTTTTTTGCCGACACCCGCCACGCCTTTGAATACGTCCGCATCGCCACTCGCAATGGCCTGCTGCAACTGAGGCAAACTAGCCGCGCTTAAAATACCGAGCGCTACCTTTGGCCCGACACCACTGATGCTGAGCAGCTGCTGGAAAAACCGCTTGCTCGGCAGGTTACTGAACCCGTACAGGTCGTGGGCGTCCTCCCGGATATGCTCGTAAATATGCAGGCTGGTTTCCTCGCCAGTCAGCGCGCTACCATAATCGGCGGCGGCCACAATCACGGCATAGCCGACGCCGCCAACATCCAATACCAATCCGTTACTATCTTTGCCGAGCACCACTCCACGTAGTTGAGCAATCATGCCTCTATTGTATCAGGTACTGGGGAGCCCTACTGAGCCACCCCAACCCCTTGGTTCGCGTGGGTAATCGCAATGGCAAGCCCGTCGGCGGCGTCATCCGGTTTGGGAATGCCGTCGAGGCCTAAAATCATCTTCACCATCTCTTGGACCTGTTTCTTATCGGCCTTCCCATACCCCGTCACCGCCTGCTTTACCTGAAGTGGGGTGTATTCTCCGATTGGCAGGTTGTACTCCGATGCGGCCAGCAGCACCACGCCGCGAGCCTGGCCAACGCTAATGGCGGTGGTGACGTTGGTCGCAAAATAGAGCAGCTCGATCGCCATACAATCTGGTTTATGGTGCGCGATTATTTCGTTGAGGCCAGCGTAAATTTCACTGAGACGGGCTGGCATGGCGTGTTCCGGCGGTGTCAAAATCACACCCGCATCAACAAACTTGAGCTTTCCGCCTAGCTTAGTAATGACGCCGAACCCGGTTGTAGCGGTGCCGGGGTCGATGCCCAGGATTTTCACGCCGTCAGCTGCTCGGCTAACTCGTCGCTTAAATCAAAGTTGGCATGCGTGGCCGTGACGTCATCCATATCGTCAAGCGCGTCCATTAAGCGTAGCAACTGGCCAGCAACCTTAAGGTCTTCAATCACGATCGTCGTCTTAGGCACGTAGGCGAGCTCCGAGGACTCCACCGCGTAGCCAGCTGCTGTCAACTTGGTCTGCACCGCGTTAAGCTGGTTTGCAACGGTGTAAACGACCAGTTCATCATTATCAACTTCCACGTCATCGGCGCCAGCCTCAATGGCGTCCAGCGTTGCTACCTCGATATCATCGGGACGCAAACGAATAACCCCTTTTTGATCAAACTGATACGCCACCGAACCGGCATCGGCCATTCGGCCACCGCTCTTACCCAGGGCCGTCCGCACATCCGGACCGGTACGGTTGCGGTTATCGGTTGCCGTCTCGATAATAATAGCCGCTCCGCCAGGACCGTATCCCTCGTAGGTGATCTCCTCAATCTGATCGCCACCCAACTGGCCGGAACCACGCTTAATCGAGCGCTCGATGTTTGCCGCCGGCATGTTGGCGGCCTTGGCCTTTTGGATCGCTAGACGCAACGAAAAATTGGTGTCGGCATCGGGGCCACCCTTTTTAGCCGCTAGTGCAATGGCGTTAGCAAGCTTGGTGAACGCCGCACCGCGCTTAGCATCGGCGGCCGCCTTTTGGTGCTTTATTGAGTGCCATTTTGAGTGTCCAGACATGTAGTTTCTCCGCTTGGGCAGGGTTAATAACTACATTATATCCTTTTAATCAGATATATGAAGGTGCCTCGAGGTCTCTAGCGAAGCAGCCTGGGGACTTTTGGCCGTCCGGTGCAGTACGATAACACCCGCCCCAATAAGTCCGTACATACCTGCCACCATTCCGGGGCTCGCGCTCAGGCTCAAATTAGCATGCGGCCAGCCAGCAAACCATTGAATCAGTCCGATCATGAGCCCCAAAAGACCGGCCGCCGGAAGAGCTGCCCACCCGGCTAATATGGGAAAAGCTATAGCAGCGCCGCCAGCCACAAAGCTGAGCAACATAGCCAGTGGCACCAACGGCAAGATAATCGCGTTGGTGAGCGGCGCAATAACCGAAAAATTACCAAACACCCCCAAAATTAAAGGGGCGGTTATGATTTGGGCGGCCAGTGACTCCACCAGGAGTAGCTTCAGCATTGTGGGCCGCTTAACAAATCGCCGCTCAAGCAGGGGCGCTAGCACGACAATGCCCAGAAAAGCCAAAAAAGATAGCTGCCAACCGGCGTCATGCAATAAATAGGTGGGCCTCCAAGCGACCGTCAGCGCAGCCGGCAGCGCTACCAGCGTTAATGGCTTGGCTTCGTAGCCGTAGTAGGCCACCAGGAGCCCCAACGTGGAGACCATCGCCGCCCGCACAATTGACGCCCCAAACCCCGCCACCAGCATAAATCCAAAAATCAGCCAGAGGCTCAGGGCGGTTATGGTGAAGGTTGATACGTGCGCCAGCAGGCGCCGGGCAGCCTGGATGATAATGGTGAGATTGTAACCAGAAACCGCAATGAGGTGAGACAGCCCCACCACATTAAGCGTCTGCTGCAACGGCTTATCAATCATTGCCCGCACCCCTACGAGCAGCCCCAAGCCAAACCCCGATAATGGCTCGGGCAGCGTCGCGCGCATGCCGGTAAAGAACCGCTGTCGCCACTGCTCCAGCCAACTCGTATGAGCCGACACTACTACCGTGGGCGCAAACGCAAGCTCGGCCGGAACCGACCCCACTCCGGGTGCCAGCTTGCCCGTCGCCTCCACTCTATACCCGCGCTGGAGCACCTTGTAGAAGGTTAGCACCTGCACGTTTTGGTGCATCGACCTGCCGTTTATTGTCACCTCTCCCAGGGTGAAGCTAACCTGATTTTTGGCATTAATGCTCGGGTCGTCACTCACCACTCCCACCACCGTTACGGTATGCCCAAGCTGCGCCGCTAGCGGCGAATGGTCGAAGATGGTAGCTGCGCCGCGCCAAAGACCAAATGCCACTACAGCAAGAGCCATAAGCCCCAGGCGTAGGCGAAAAGCAATTAGGACTAGCGCCCCCAACAGTACCGTTACCACCCACGAAGTTGCGAGCCTTAACTGGCCAACCGCCACCCCCATCAGTAACGCTATCGTAAGAACAAGTATTTGGTTTGCTCTACCGCTCCGCCATATCTTCATACTGCCAGTGTGGCAGGCTGAAGTTATAAAAAGATTAAATGGCTAGGCGGTAGGCTGCAAAGCCAAGATTGTATCGATAGCCTCTGGATCTACACCGATCACACCGTAGGCTTTGCCGTCAGCCGCCACGATCTTGGTAACCGGCACACTACGCGTGCCGCTGATTGCAATTGATTCCTGCACTCGTTCCGGTTGCAGATCTAGCAGCACCTCTTCGTACTCCACTCCTTTATTAGCTAAGTGGTCCTTCACCTGCTTGCAGTACTTGCAGGTGGTTGTTGAAAAAACGGTAACCTGTGCCATATTCCCTCCTTTACCAATCAAGATTGCCGCCGGTTTGATACTCGGTGACAGTAGTCTCGAAAAAGTTTTTTTCTTTCTTTAAGTCGATAATCTCACTCATCCAAGGAAACGGATTCTGTGAACCATACACTTTGGGCAAACGAATCCGCTCAAGGCGTCGATCAGCAATATACTCTAGGTACTGCCGAATCAGGTCCTCATTTAAGCCGAGCAGAGGCTCTGGCAAACAATCCTTGGCGTACTGGTGCTCTAGCTCCACCGCCTTGACAATATTCTCGGTGATTTCTTTCTGGAAAGCTGCGGTCCAGACGCTCGGGTTCTCGTCCACAATACTGTTAATCAGATCCGAGCCAAACGCTAGGTGAACCGACTCGTCGCGCAGAATATACTCAAACTGAGTCCCTACGCCAATCATGCGGTTTTGACGCTTAAAGGAAAGCATCATCACGAAACCGGCATAGAAGAAGATTCCCTCCATAATCACGTAGTAGCCCACTAGGTCGTGGACATATCGCTGAATGTTCTCCGGACTGTTCACCTTAAACTCGTCGCTGAAGATGCTTTTCGTCATATCGACCACGTAATCATCTTTGGCGGCAATATTAGGAATGGTAAGGTACATTGAGTAAACCTCGTCTGGGTCAAGCCCCAGTGAGTCGCAGCAGTAGATAAAGGTATCGGTGTGTACCGCCTCTTCATAAGCCTGGCGTAGCAAATACTGACGACACTCCGGGTTGGTGAGATGGCGGTAAACCGCTAGCACGATATTGTTTGCAGTCAGACTCTCCGCGGTCGAAAAGAAGCCCATATTCCAGAGGATCAGCCGACGCTCAGCATCGCTCAGACCGCCCGGCTTCTTCCACAGCTCAATATCATCTTGCATCGGCACCTCTTCAGGTGTCCAGTTGTTGGCCACCCCCTTGCGATAGTGAGAGCGCGCCCAGTTGTACTTAATAGGCAAGATTTTGTTTGGATCGGTGCCAGATGCATTGAGTAGTGTTTTATGAACTGCCGCTACCGGCACTGAAGGTTTTTGTTGTTCCATAGATTTCCCCTTATTACTGACAGGCTTCGCAGTCAGGGTCTTCCACCAGCGCCAAGCGAGCAGCTCCTTCGATTACGTTTAACCCAGCGAGGCCGGCTGTGCCGCCAGAGGTGTCCGGAGCAGCACTACTTACCGTACTTGAGGTTACTGGCATCTTAGAAGAAACTACTGTGACAGACGGTGCCGCTGGCACCTCTGGCGTTAAACTCACAACTGCGTTGGCTACTACCGGCGCTGCTGCCGCCACCTCCGGTGAGGGCGCAGCCGTAACCACTGCCTCCGATGATACTGCCGCTACCGGCTCGGGCGCAACTGGCTGAGCCGCTGGAGCTAATTCAAGAGCGGCGGCGGTCGCCATGGCTGGGGCGGTAGTTTTGCGCAGATCTACCGTGCTCTTTTCTACACCACTAGCGGCCTGAGTCCGCAGGTAGTAGGTGGTCTTGAGGCCCATGTGCCATGCCAGCATGTACATTTCAGCCAGCCGGCGACCCGAAGTACCCTTGAAGAAAACGTTCAGCGACTGGCTTTGATCGATCCACTTGCCTCGATACGCCGCTGCCTTAATCAGCCATTCGGTATCAATATCGAAGACTTCCTTGTACTTGCTTCGTAAGCGAGGTGGGATTACCGACACTTCGCCAATGCTACCATCGTGCTGCTTAATCTCTTCTAGTACCGTCTGGTTCCATAGTCCCAGCTTCTTCAAATCCTCCACCAAGTACTGGTTGACCACCGTGAAATCGCCGGACATGTTGGCCTTCACATAAAGGTTCTTGAAAATCGGCTCAATACAAGGGTAGCAGCCGCTGATGTTGGAGATGGTAGCGGTCGGTGCAATCGCCATAGTATTGGAGTTGCGCATACCAGATTTCTTAACCGCTTCCCGTACCGGCGTCCAATCGAGCCGCGAGGTTCGCATGACGCCAATCGGCATGCCACGCTCTTGCTCAAGCAGGTTAAGCGTGTCAATCGGGAAGATGTTACGGTCCCACTTGGAGCCTTCATAGGTCTCATACGCACCACGCTCCTCAGCCAGTTTTGCCGAGGCAAGGATGGCGTGGTAAGAAATAAGCTCCATGCTGTAATCAGCAAACCGAACGGTTTCATCACTATCGAAGTCCATATCGGCCAGGTACAGCGCATCCTGGAAGCCCATGATCCCTAAGCCAACCGGGCGGTGGCGCAAGTTTGAGGTCTTGGCCTCTTTGGTGGGGTAGTAGTTGAGGTCGATGACGTTATCAAGCATGCGCATTGCAACCTTAACCGTCTTAGCGACCTTCTCCTCGTCCAGCTTGCCACCAACCATGTGGCGTGCCAGGTTAACCGAGCCGAGATTACAGACCGCCGTTTCATCTGCCGAGGTGTTAAGGGTAATTTCGGTACACAAGTTAGAGTTGTGAACCACGCCGACATGATCCTGTGGTGAGCGCACGTTGCAAGGGTCCTTGAAGGTAATCCAGGGGTGGCCGGTCTCAAACAGCATGGTAATCATTTTTCGCCATAGCTCTTTTGCTGGCATACGCTTAAAGAGAATTTCACCTCGATCGGCCTTCTGTTCGTACTCAATGTACTTCTTCTCGAATTCACTGCCGTAAATGTGGTGCAGCTCCGGCACATCACTGGGCGAGAACAACGTCCACTGCCCACTATCGTTAATGCGCTTCATAAAGAGGTCGGGCACCCAGTTAACGGTATTCATGTCGTGGGTACGACGGCGCTCGTCACCCGTATTGCGGCGCAGATCAAGGAAATCCTCAATGTCTAAGTGCCATGTCTCTAGGTATGAGGCTGTGGCGCCGCGGCGCTTGCCTGAGCGGTTGATTGCTACCGTTACGTCGTTGGCAATTCGCAAGAAAGGAATGACGCCCTGACTATTAACGTTGGTGGCCTTAATTAAGGAGCCGGTTGCTCGGATGTCGGTCCAGTCGGTACCAATACCACCGGAGTACTTTGACAGCTGGGCGTTATCGCCGTAAACCTTAAAGATATGCGAAAGGTCATCACCAACGGTGTTAAGGTAGCACGAGCTCATTTGGGCGCGCGTAGTACCCGAGTGAAACAGTGTAGGCGTTGATGGCACGTAATGAAGCGTCGACATGACCTCGTAAAACTCAATCGCGCGCTCCTCGCGGTTTTTCTCTTCCAGCGCCAAGCCCATCCCTACGCGCATCCAAAACGCCTGGGGAGTTTCAAGCTTCCGCTCACCGCCCTCCTCGCGCAGTAAGTAGCGGTCGTAAATTGTCTGGAAGCCAAGATACTCAAAGAGGTTATCGCGTTCCGGCTTAATAGCGGCGGCGATGCGCTCCAGGTCGAAATCCAAGATCCGCTTATCAAGTCGCCCATCGCGTACCATGACATGAACGTTATCGGTAAAGGCTTTGCGATAGGCCGCGTGGAAGTGCCGGCGCTCAGTTTTACCAAATATTTCCTGGTAGAGCGACCGTAGGCCAAGCCGAGCAGCTAGCTTACTGTACTCGGGGTCAAGCTCAATGTAAGACCGGGCCGCAAACGTCAACGCCATATCCAGGTCATCGGTTTTCATACCATCGTGTAGCTCACTTAAACAGCGGCTAACGAGCAGGTTGATATCGATCGACTCCAATCCCTCGGCGTGCTCGGTTAAGGCCGCTCGAATCTGCTGCTCACTCACAATCTGCTGAGCGCCGTCAGCATTGACTAAGCTCAGGCTAGTTTGGGCGGCTACCGGCTCGGTCGGCTCGGTGTCGCGGCGCTTGGCCTGCTCGGCACGATACAAGATATAGGCTTTGCCGACCTCATAGTGGCCGTGCTCCATCAAGGTTTGCTCTACCAAGTCTTGGACACCCTCGACGTCGGGAGTGGTATCACCATACTTAATTTCGATGTGCCGAATCACGTGATCGACGATCAAACGAAATGGGCGGACGTCGGCATTTGGGTCAACCGCCTGTGCTGCCCTGCCCATTGCCTGCTGAATTTTGGCTCTATCAAAGCCAACCAGCCGACCGTCACGTTTCTTAATAGTGGTGATATCCATTGCACCCCCTTACCTACTTAATTGCGCTATATGTAGTGTGTTTTTGTTAGCACCTACTCTATATACCAGCATAAGCGTTAATTTTTGTAAGCGCAAGCACTTTATTCACAAAGTTTTGCACTCTTTATTATATTCGCCTTTTGTTCGGTTTGCAATATTCTTGAGCGAAGGTGGTAGGCTAGCGCCGCTTAGCTTTTTTGGACTTGGCTTTAGGCGATGAGTAGCTCTCTTGGCGCTTTTTAAACGCTCGGTAAATAGCAAAGGCGCGCAACCCCCAGGTAAGCAGCTTCCACGCTAATCTGATTTTACGAAACCTCTTTCGCTTTGGTTCGTTACTATCTTTACTCATAGTGCACCTCCGGTGTTTTAGGGGCGAAAAAACCCTTACTGGTAATCGTAATCCCTGGCTTGCTCGTCACGCGCCCAATAACCTGCGATGGAATGCCATGCCGCTTGGCCACCTTCATTACCGCGTCTGGCTCCGGCGTGATGATAGCCATACCCTGGCCCATATTCCACGTCCGATAGGCCTCGCTATCGGCTACCTCACCTAGCTCTTGGCAGTGCAGCATCAACGCGCACGGCGCAAAGGGGTTGTCGATGGTAGCGCCAAGCCCACTTGGCTTCAAGGTGCGCCCCAGCTTGCCAGGCAGGCCACTACCAGTAATGTGGGCCACGCCATGGACTTCGGCGGCCGGCTCGGTCGCCAAGCTCCACCCGCCAAACATCTCTACCACCGCTTGTGAATAAATCTTGGAGGGGTAAAGCGCCGCCTCGCCCAGAGTGGTTTCTTCAAACGGCCGCTCCAGCCACTCCTCGCCATGGGTGGCCGCCAAAATCTTGCGCAGCAACGAGTACCCGTTCGAACGAACGCCCAGCTCTTGCAGCCCCACGATCACGTCTCCTGCCTTAACCTCATTGCCAGTAAACATGCGCTCCTCGTTGGCAAACCAGACGAGCCCCGACCCCCAGCTAAACGAAAAATCACTACTGGTACCAACGTGCTCGCCGAGCTGGGCGATCTCACCGTTCACGATCGCCACATTAGCGTCGCGGGCCGCCGCCACATAGCCGGTGGCCAACTGCTCAATATAAGGCAGGCGCTTGGTGTCCTGCCCGAGCGTATTAATATCCAAAATCGAGCCCATAATAACCGGCTCCGCCCCTCGCACCACCGCGTCGTCGCACACCATAGCGAGCAGGTCAAACGCCACCGTATCGAACTTATGCAATCGTTCCGCTAGCATCGCCTTGGTGCCAACGCCATCAAAGCCAATATTCATGACCGTACCCTTTGGCAGGCCATCCACATTAATGGCGCGGATGCCGGAAAAATCATCAAACGGCGTAACCACCTCGCCCAGCAAGCCGGTGCGGTTCGCCCAAGTCTGGCGCGAGGCTTGATAAAGCAAGTTGGCGGCCTGCTCCTCTCTATCCACATCAACGCCGGAGCTAGCATAAGTGAACTTGCTCATAGGCCCAGAGCCTGCTTGAGGTTAGCTTCGATTCGCTGATTAATGGGGTACTCGTAGGGCGTAAAGGCCTGGCCGGTGAGCGTTTCGTAGACACCGATATAGCGCTGGGCGACGTCTACTACGAGCTCATCGCTCATGGCTGGAGGCTCGCCCTCCCCCCGATAACCCCGCTCGGCGTACCATAGTCGCAAAAACTCCTTATCAAAGTTTTCCGGCTCCTGGCCGGCCGCCAACCGTTCGGAGTAGCTATCCGCCTTCCAAAATCGCGATGAATCCGGGGTGTGGATCTCATCGATCAGCATTAGCTTGCCCTCGTGCAGCCCAAACTCGTACTTGGTGTCTACTAAGATCAAGCCCTGCTTGCGCGCCTCATTCTGACCAAAGGTAAATAGCTGTAAGCTCACCCCCTCCATCTGTCGGTAGAGCTCCTCGGGCACAATCTTTTGTTCGATGATTTCCTGCCGCGTCAAGCGCTCATCGTGGCCGCTGGCCCCACCGCCGTGTGTGGTCGGCGTAATGACGGCAGCCGGCAACGCCTGATTTTTGTTAATGCCGTCAGGGAACTCAATCCCGTAAATCATCCGCTCCCCCTTCTGGTATGACGACCAAATTGAGGTGTTGGTGACGCCGGTCATATAGCCACGCACCACCATCTCCACCGGAATCGCCGTGCACTCATGGGAAATCAGTACGTTCGGATCCGGCAGCGAGATCATATGGTTGGGCACAATGCCCTCGGTGCGATCAAACCACCATGCCGCCAGCTGGTTCAACACCGTGCCCTTAAAAGGGATGAGGCCGAGATTGACGTCAAAGGCCGACTGTCGGTCGGTCGTGACGGTGATTCGCTGGCCGTTGTAGCTATAAAAGTCGCGCACCTTGCCGCTTTGCTTCGCACCAACTCCCGATAAATCAAGGCCACTCAGTGCGTTCGGTAAAGCCTTCAGGATTGTGCCACCATCAATCATCTACATGCCTTCCAGATAATTTTTGTAGCCGTCCCGCTCGAGTTTTTCCGCTTTAGCGGTTACCTGGTTTTTCAGCTCAGCTTGGTAGTTGATCATTTTTTGGCGCAGTTGCTCGTCGGTAGCCCCCAATATGCGAGCCGCTAGTAGCCCAGCATTCTTGGCGCCATTTACCGCTACCGTTGCCACCGGAATACCACCCGGCATTTGCACGATCGAAAGCAGCGAGTCCAGTCCCTCCAGGCTCTTCCCTTTTACCGGCACGCCAACTACCGGCAATGGCGTACTGGCAGCAACCATGCCCGGCAGGTGCGCCGCCCCACCGGCGCCGGCAATAATAACCTTGAGGCCGCGACTGGCAGCGCTGGTGGCGTACTTCATCAGCCGCTCCGGCGTCCGGTGCGCCGATACCACCGTGAGCTCATACTCCACCCCAAACTCATCGAGTACCTCGGCTGCCGCGCTCATCACCGGTAAATCCGAGTCTGAGCCCATAATAATGCCTACCTCTGCCATCAGATTGAAATAACCTTCCTGGCGGCCTGCGCCTTACGCTCTGCTGCTTCAATTGTATCGGCAAATGCCGTAATGTGCCCCATTTTACGTTCGGGACGGGTTTCGGCCTTGCCATATAGGTGCACCGTTACGCCAGGAATCGCCAGCGCTTGCTCGAGGCCCTGTGCCTCCGCCACCCCACTACGCTCACCCAAAATATTGATCATCACCGCCGCCGGCACCTTTAACTCCGTAGCCCCCAGCGGCAACCCGGTTACCGCCCGCACATGCTGCTCAAACTGCGGCGTAGTGCTCGCCTCCACCGTTAGGTGGCCGCTATTATGGACGCGCGGCGCAATCTCATTTACGAGTACCTTGCCGCTTTCAGTCACGAACATTTCAATGGCAAACACGCCCGCCCCGCTGAGCTCTTGGGCCACTCGATTAGCCAGACGTGTGGCGGCGTGAGCGGTGGCCGCCCCAACCCTCGCTGGAGCGTATACGCTATGACAAATATTATTGCAATGCACCGTCTCTACAACCTGGTACACGGCCGTGTCGCCCGCCATGCTCCGGGCAATAATAACGGCTACCTCCTTCGTAAACGGCACGAATCGCTCAACGTAGAGCTCGCGGCCACCGAGCCGCTCCCATGCCAATGTAATTTCGGACTCCGCTTTGATAATGGCGTTCCCGCGACCATCGTAAGCCCCAAAGCGCGCCTTGAGCAGCAAGGGATAGCCAAACTCCTTAGCAACTTTTTTTACCTCCGCTATCGTTTCGACCCCTGCAAAGTCTGCCACTGGGATACCCGCCCCCTGTAAAAACCGTTTTTGGCGCAGCTTATCCTTAATCATGCCCAGCGTTTTCGGCGACGGGTTGATCGCCACCCCCGCTTCCGCCAACTCCTCCAGCACGCCCGCCCCAGCGGACTCAATCTCAAAGGTCATATAATCGACGCTAGCCGCCAGCTCTCGGATCGCGGCCGCATCATCATAGGCGGCTACAGTCTGACGGTCGGCCACCTGCCCGGCGGGGCTGGCGGGAGTCGGGTCAATCACGGTAACGTCAAAGCCGAGCTTTTTGGCGTCCAGCGTGAGCATACGGCCGAGCTGCCCGCCACCGACGATGCCAAGTCGCTGCTTCACGCCAGCAACTTCTTTATATCAGCGGCTAGGGTTTTGGCTCGGGCAGGCGCGTCGCCCACGTGAGCTCGCACATCCAGCAGCTCCCCGATCTTTACTGGAGGGATAAACTCTGCCAGCTCTTTGCTCTCTTTTAAGAGCTCCACCATTTTCTGGCCGGGCTGCGCATCCGGCCACGCCGCAAGCGCAATGGTGCGCAAAAGCTCGTGCATATCTTGGCGGTCGGCGCCACGCTTCACCGCCTCAATAATCAGAGCTTCGGTGGCCGCAAACGGCGCGTAGGTAGCCAACTGTGCCGACACCCGCTCCTCGTTTACCACCAAGCCGGCAATCAGCTTTTGGGCCGTCAATAAAATCTCATCCGCCAGCAAAAAGGCTTCTGGCACCACCAGCCGTCGATTCGCTGAATCGTCCAGCGTCCGCTCTAAATAAGAGTGGCTGATGTTCTCCGTATCTACATTTGGCAGTTGATTCAGTAGCCGCGCCAGCGAGCCAATTTTCTCAGCGTTGATCGGATTCTTTTTGAACGGCATCGCCGAGCTCCCCACCTGTTTGGAGCCAAACGGTTCGCTCCATTCGCCAAACGGTGGCGACTGCAAAATCCGCAGATCGGCGGCAAACTTAGCCAGGCTGGCCCCAATACTCGCAAGCAATGCCAACGTCATCTGCTCATACTTACGGCTCACTACTTGGGTCGTGATGGCCGCGCCAGTAATGTCCAGTTCTTTCATTACCGCCTCATCCAGCTCCGCGGCACTCATGGGACTATCCGCTAAAATCGCGGCATAGCTCGCCCGCGTCCCGATCGCCCCCTTCATGCCTTTGGCGACAAACCGGCCGCGCAGGTTTTTCAGCTGCTCCCAGTCCACCATCAGCTCTGAGGCGTAAAAAGCCAACCGATACCCTACGGTCGTTGGCTCGGCCGGCTGGAGGTGCGTGTAGCCCATGCACGCCATATCGGCATACCGTTCGATATTGTCGCCCAAAGCCGAGAGTACTAGCTTCAACCGCTCCCCCACCAAATCTAGCGCTTTGGTAATTCGGATGGCATCAGCATTATCGTTAATATCCATACTGGTCGCACCAAGGTGGATCTTGCCGCCGCCAATCTTAGCTTTTTCAGCAAACTCGCGAATTCCCGCCACTACGTCATGCTTGGTGTCTTTTTCTATTTCATAAATGCGCTCAATATGAAGGTCGTCTTGATGGACTTTTAGATCTGCCAACTCCTCGTCACTCACCAACCCGGCCCGGTTTTCAACGGTTGCAAGCGCCACCCAAATCTGCCGCCACAGCCGATACTTAGTCCGCTCACTAAACAGCTCCCGCATCTCCGGCGAGGCGTAGCGATAACTCAACGGCGACTGATAGCTGGCGTGCAGATCCGACATAGGGTTTAGTTTAGCATAGGCAAAATCCCGGGTGCTGGGCGCAGCCAGCTCGGTTTGCTATAGTGGGGCTACGTCAAATCCGATTCAAGGAGCTGCGAGCACATGATTAAAAAGGCGGTTATCTCCGTCAGTGATGACACCGGCCTCGCCGAGCTCGCCCGCTCACTGACGGGCCTCGGCTTTTACCTAATAGCAAGCGAGGGTACTCAAAGGAAGATCCTTGCAGCGCTTGATTCCCAAGGCCAATCGGCGGTTAACTCACTCTCTTGTTACGCCGCCGAAGCACTCGGCGAGCTTGGGCCGCCCGTAGGGCGAGAGGAGGCTATGGGCTGGTTGAGTGGACGGCTACCTGGCGGGCTCGAGGAAGATATTCAACTGGTGGTCTGTAACTTCAAGCCGCTCCAACTCAAGAACGATAAAGTCGTTCGGGATGTCGGGGGACCGAACCTAGTTAACGCAGCCGCAATGACCCATCGCCTCGTAGTCGTCGACTCCGCAGACTACGACGAGCTCATTAGCTTCTTGGCAACCTCAAGCGAGGTGGACCTAGGAACCTTCAAAGTTCGCCTGGACGAAAAGGCTCTGGAACATGCCAGCGCGTACGGCCAAGAGGTAAGGGCGTATCATCGAGTAGCTCAGATGATGAAATCTAGAGACTTCGTGCCGAGTGCTGAGCTTTCTCAGGACTAGCCTGTAGCCAGCCCTATCTCGAACTACGGGGTAGGGCTGGCACCGAGCAATTATCACCCAAAATAGCTAATCGCGTTCTGGAAAAGCTGTCGTCCTGGCCCTGCCTCCGGCACGTCCTTTTGCTCACGCTTACATCGCTGCGCCAGGAGTGGCCAGTGCGGCAGATGGGTAAAGGCCGTGGCGCGTTCCGGATGCGGCATGAGGCCGAGCACCCGGCCGGTTTCATCCGTAAGGCCGGCAATATCATCGGTTGAGCCGCTCGGGCTCACTGGCAGGTCACTATAATCACAAACATCGCCCTTAAAGTAGCGTAGCGCCACCTGATTATTAACTTTTAATTGTTTTAGCGTAGCAGGATCGCTAACGAGCTTACCCTCGCCATGCGCAACCGGCAGACTCATCTCGGTAATACCCTCGAGCCAGGGTGATTTATTTTCCACCTTTACATCGACCCATCGTGCGACATAGCGCGCCCCGTCATTATGGGTCAGCGCCACAGCGCGTTTTGGCTGCCGATCAATCGCCGGCACCAGCCCTAGGTTTGCAATAATTTGAAAGCCGTTGCAAATACCAATGGTCAGAGTATCTCGCTCTACAAACTTGGCCAGCTCGCTCTGCATATGGTGCTGCACCTTATTGGCAAAGGCGTTGCCAGCGCCAGTATCATCTCCATACGAAAAGCCACCGGGGAAAGCCAAGATATGATAATCAGCCAACCGCTTGGGCGCCTCGATAACATCATTAATGTGGATGATATCGGCTCGTCCACCAGCTTGCTCAAAGGCAAATTTCGTCTCCTCCTCGCAGTTGAGGCCGTAACCTGAAAAGATTAAAACTTTTGGTCGTGCCATTAGAGACCTCCAAACGTAGCACGGTAGCTACCGAGCAGATCCTGGACGGATACGTTCATTATCTTTTCATGGTTACTCGTTACAGCTAAGCAAGGCTCCTCGGTGACCGTGCCGAGCTTAATGAGAGCTACGCCCTTCATCGTGGCTTCAAAGCGCACCTGATTGTCGGGTGCCACGCTCACCAGCACCCGGCCCTGCGGCTCGCTGCCAAACGCCGCAATCAGGGATCCAGCCTTCTCAGCCAGCTCCGTCATATCGATTTCCAGCCCGAGCTTACCGGCCATGGAGGTTTTGGCCAGCGCCGCCAGCAACCCGCCACGCGTCACGCTAACGCTGGAAGCGATTACGTTTTCATTAATTGCGGTCGCGAGCGCCCGGTATAATGCCAGGTTTTTCACCGCATCAACCTGCGGCACCTTGCCCGCTAGCCGGGATTCACCCAATAAGTCATGCAGCTCCGAACCACCAAGCTCATCGCCGGTCTCTCCAAGTAAATAGACGGCATCGCCTGGCGTCTTTAGGTCGAGCGATACTACCTTAGTTACGTCCGGAACAATCCCAATCGAAGAAATCAGCAGCGTTGGTGCAATCGAAATTTGTACTGGCTTGCCGGCCGCGTCAAATCCGCGAAAATCATTGAACATGCTGTCTTTACCGGAAATAAAGGGCGCCAAGTAAGCCACCGCATAGTCGTAGCAGGCCTGGGTAGCTTGCTTGAGCTGGCCCAACCGGAACGGGTCGTTTGAGCTGCACCAGCAAAAGTTATCGAGGAGCGCCACCGTATCGAGATCGGCCCCAACCGCCACTACATTACGTATTGCCGTATCGATAGCGGCGGCAGCCATCGCATAAGGATCCTGTTCGCCATAACCGGGATAGAGCGCCTGCGAAATCGCCACTCCTCGGGTGGAGCCAAGCACCGGCGCAATCACGCTGGCCTCCCCGTTTACCCGCCCGCGCCCCTGCAGCGGCTTAAGCACCGAGCTCCCCTGCACCTCGTGATCATACTGCGATGCAATAAACTCATTACTGGCCAGGTTTAACCGCCCCATCAACTGCTTGGCTATTAGAGGCCAGTCGCTAACGGTTACCGACGTAGTTTTGGCCTTCGGCTTTACCCATTTGGTTTTGCGAGCGGTTTTTGGCAGGCCCTCATGGAGGAAATCCATATCGAGATCCAGCACCGTTTCACCCTTGTGCCGCACCACCGCCCGACCGGAATCAGTAAAGTAACCAATTGCGGTAGCTTCGACGCCACGACGCTGCATCAGGCTCAAAAACACCTGCCATTTCGCTGGATTAATGGCGAGGGTCATGCGCTCTTGCGACTCCGAAATCCAGACCTGCCACGGTGCGAGGTTTGGGTATTTGAGCGGTACTTTCTCAATATCAACCTCAAAGCCGCCGCACTCTTTGGCCATCTCTGCCACACTACAGGAAAGGCCGCCAGCACCATTATCGGTAATACTGGTATACAGCTTGCGGTCGCGCGCCTCCTTTACGATCGCATCGCTCAGCTTTTTCTGGGTGATGGGGTCGCCGATCTGCACCGCCGTTGCCGGGCTGTGAGCATCCAGCTCCACCGAAGAAAAGGTCGCGCCATGAATGCCATCGAGACCCACCCGGCCGCCTACTACCACTACGAGATCTCCCGGTTGCGCCGCCTTTTCGTGGGAGGGCGCGCCGTCAACCTTGGTCGGTATCAGGCCAACCGTACCAGCAAATACCAATGGCTTGCCTTTGTAGCCGCTATCAAAGTAAGTGAAGCCCTGTGGCGTCGGGATGCCAGACTGGTTCCCGCCCACGTTTACTCCCTCAATCACGCCCTCCATAATCCGTTTTGGCGCGAGTGTCGGTACGGTACGCTTGGCATCACGGTACAGCGGCCCCTCATCGGCCGGGTCCGCCAAGCAAAAGCCATACACGTTGGCGATCGGTTTGGCGCCGAGCCCAAACCCAATCGTATCCCGGTTCACCCCCACAATGCCGGTAATAGCACCACCAAATGGATCCAGCGCCGAGGGGCTGTTGTGGGTTTCCACCTTGTGGGTCACCAAATGGTCGTCATCAAAGCGGATGGCACCGGCGTTATCGGTAAACACGCTCACGCATATGTCTTTATCACCTTTCAACGCGCGCACCTTTTCGGTGGCAGCTCGAATGTGAGTTTTATAAATGCCCTTTTCGATCTCATCAAGTGGATCGGCAAAAATGGTGTGCTTGCAGTGCTCGCTCCAGGTTTGCGCAATCGATTCCAGCTCAATATCGGTAGGCGGCCGTCCAGCGGTCTTGAAGTACTTTTGGATCGCCTGCATCGCGGCCGGCTCGAGTGCCAGCGGTCCGCGGCGTCCTCCCGCCGGATCCTCAATCCCAAACTTGCCGAGCTCCCCAAGTGCTGCCTCCCCTACCTCAAGATCCACCGTAATGGTCCGTGATGGTCTGAGCTGAACCTGCGGAACCACTATCGCCAGCGCCCGCTCGCTCCCCCACTCGTCTGCCGCCAGCACCGTAATGCGCTGAATCAGCGGATTTGCCAAACCGGCCGCTAGGAGCTCCACCTCTTTGCGATCTAGCCGTCCTCGCACCAGTAGTAAGCGCGCCGTAAACACGTCCTCGCCATCTTCAAACTCACAGCCCAATAAGTCCGCGATGCCCTCCCGCGCGGTCGTCCCCACATTGTCGGTCACGCCCGGCAAAAAGCCGATCTCAATCGACCAGTCGAACCTTCCCGAGGGCTTTTGGCGCTTCTCTTGCGACCACGTTGCTACCGAACTAACCGGATTCGTCAGCATAGCCGCCGCGGCAGCCAACTCAGCCTCGCTGAGCTCTTTGGTGATCGTATAGACATCAGTCACTGCGACATCCTGAACCTCTAGTCCGCTAGCCGCTAGCCGCTTACCTAGCTGTGCCCCACGACCATCTTCGCCCCGTGCAGCTACCGTGATGATACTGGTTTTAGCCACATCCCTCATAGTTTCTTAAGTATATACGATTAAGCCGTCAGCCCCTCAATATGTAGCTCGCCTGCCATCCACTGCTTAACAGCTTCGGAGTAAAGCTCACGCTCTGCCGCCTTTATGCGCTCATGCAAAGACTCCTCGGTGTCGTTCGGCTTCACCGGTACCCGGCGCTGGGCCACAATCGGGCCGGCGTCGAGCATGGCGGTGGCCACGTGGATGGTGCAGCCGGTCCACGCCACTTTGGCTTCAAAGGCCTGGCGCACCGCATGGGCTCCGGGGAAGTCTGGTAGCAGGGCGGGGTGGGTGTTCAAAATCCGGCCGCCATAGGTTTCCGGCCGGAACATCGGATCGGCCAGAATCGTCATCCAGCCGGCCATCGCCACCTTGCCAATATTTTTTTCTAATAGGGTGTCGGCTACTTGCTGGCTATAGGCCGCATAATCAAAGCCGGGGCCGAAACTGGGTCGCGCCAGCAGCTCAGCCGCAAGCCCTCGCTGCTTGGCTTTATCCAGCGCGAGGCAAGGACGATCGGCCAGTACCACATCAATTTTGATGCCCGCTTCTGCCATCGCCTCCATAATGGAGCCACTGCCCGAAACCAATACCGCCAACCCCGACCGTTGCACGCTTTCACTCATAGCTCGAGCATATCATAGGGGCCGCCGAGAGCGCCTAGTAGCAGGTCACCGCCTGAGTGCCCGAGCTAACATTGGTCAGACGACAGGTATAGATGGACGAGGTACCCTTGGCAACACTGGCATAGAAGGCGTTCACCAGCGCCAATGTTACACCGGTCCCACCCACCAGAGTCATACTACCCGTCGAGTTAGAGTTCTTGATCGTAAAGGTAAAGGTATCTCCCACAGTTGCGTGAGGTATCGCCGCCACAATTGCAGAAGCCGTAGGGGTGGTCAGGGTAACTCCGACGCTACCCTGAGTTAGTACCAAACGTTCCTGGAGTAAATCGCTCGTGGTTAGAGTACCGCTGCTTGAGTTGTAGCTGTTCGGCGCAGTGGGGGTGTTGTACGTCAGCACCCCGTTCCCCTGCTTTACGTCCCCAGCCGCCGAAACACTAAACTCACTGGTGCTATTGACCTGCAGGTTGACTAAGTCGCCACCGTACCCACTGGCGGCATTAATGCCAATAAAGGTGCCCGAGGTGCTACCACTGGCAATGGAGCTGCCTAAATCGATTAGCGATTTAGTCGCCGAAGCCGTTGGCGCCGTCGAGAGTACCAGAGCATTGTTGGCAGCCGTCACGGTCAGTGCACCCGCTACACTAAGCGCACCATTATCAGTAAATGTGCCCGTCCCCGTGGTAATGGCACCATTGCCTGTCGTCTGCAGGCTTAGCGTGTTCCCGTTGAGATCCCAGGTAGAGGGGGCATTACCGTTGAGGCTCAGTGCGCCCGCTCCGGTTAGGGTCAAGGCATTCCCCGACCCCACCGATTTCAAGGTTACTACCGAGTTATTGGCACTCGGACCGGTCGCCTGCAAAATGTTGGTGCCGTTTGCGGTCTGCACGTCGAAAATATCGGCAGTCGGGGACGCCCCTGAAGTTTGCATGATTGTCACTGGCGTAATATTAGTAGTCGGCTGGAAAATATTGGCAGCGGTAAGCTGGGCAAAACTCGATGACGCCAAGCCGCCCAGCTGCCCAGCGTTGAGCGCGTAAGGCGCCGCCGCAAACTGCGTAAACGGTAGCATTTCGCCATCGCCAGAACACAGAGAAAAGCTGGCACAGGTGCCATTGGTATTGCCAATATTAATAGAGAGCCATAGAGGTGTCTGGTTAAAATTGAGCGTACTCAAGGCCACCGAATCACTACCAGCACCGAGCAGTACTGAAAAGTACCCATTCGTGACCGTAACTCCTTGGGTATTATTGTTCAGCCAGTCTTCCGTCCACTGCGCCGTACCGCCGCATGGCGAGGTGCCGCCGCCAACACAGCCGGTGCCACCAGAGTAAATCTTAAACTCGATATTGTAGGTGCCATCGGGCACCGTCGCTCCAGCTGTATTGAGCAAGCGGGCTTGATAGTTGATCTGGGTATTGATGCCCGTAGTGGCGTGCGCGAGTGGCGCCACACTGAGAAGTGTCGAAAATACCAGGCACAACCCCAATACGCCCCGAACCATAGGGGCTACCAGTGCCCGACGATGCGTCAGGCCACTCCGTAATCGGCTTATCAAGCGCGTCGGCAAACTCCTCCACTCAACCGTTATTACAAAATAAGCATAACAGGTTTAAAAGGAGAGGGCAATCTGTTGAGCCGGGCTAGCTTGTAGCTGGAGGCGGCTGCAGGCGGCGCCGCCGGTCGTAGCGCTCCCCTAGCCAAAAGCTCGCCGTCGCTAAGCAGGTAATCAAGAAAAGCGGCCAGATAATCGTCAGGTGGTAAGCCGGCGTTACGATGTGCGGAACGGAAGGGGCCGGAACTGGTATGGCCGCGCCGCTAACCGTTAAGGCCGTTTGGTAAAAGGCGGTCGCGCCGGTGACGTCAGTGATACGCAGGCCGATTACGAATCGGCCTGGCTTGCTATAGGTGTGCTCAATCGTAAACACGCCAGCACTTACTCGACTCAGCAACGACTGCAATCCGTCCCCCCAAGATATTTGTAGCGCATAGGGTGCAACCCCGCTCTCAATATCAGCCGTCAAGGTGAAGCTACTTCCTGGTTGGACCAATCCAAAACGGTACGGTGCCGAAACCTTGAGCGGTGCTGGAGATGCGGCCGTCGGGGTGGCACTAGCCGGTGGTGCAGCCTGGCTTTTCGGCTGAGCTGTCGCCCCCGGAGCCGCGGTGGAGGTAGCCCCTGAAGCCGACGCGGCTACCTGATACGTCAACGCTACCGCCGGTGACGATGGGCCGCCCTGCCCTAAGCTGTCCACATAGTATGCCGATATCACATTGGCACCCGTATCTAAGCTAATCGCTAGGCTAAAAGTATCATTGTGGTCACAAAAAGCCGACCCCGCCACCTGTTGGTTGTCTTGGACCACAATGGTATTATCGCCGCTGCACGCCCCGCTGATAGTCGCCTGGTTGGTCGTTACAGTACTATCACTGGCCGGAACGGTGATAACCGGCGCCGTGCTTGGGGGCGGCCCCGGAACCGCCCCCGTAAC
>JASLFZ010000036.1 GCA_030150485.1 Candidatus Saccharimonadales bacterium
CAATAAAGTTAATTAAAAGACCAATCAGCGTCGCAATGGTGATAACTCCGTAGAAGCCGTGAGCCTTCTTAAGGCGCCGATACAGGCCCTCGTGCCAGCCAAAGGCCTCACTGAGCGCGTACGAGGCCGAGCCGGCCAGCACCGGCACCGCCAGCAAGCCGAGGCCCACAATACCGATTGCGAAGATCAACTGTGCCAAAAAACCGGCATCGGGAAAGCCCTTAACTAAGGGCTGAAGCGCTTTGGCAGCATCGGACGCGGTATTAATGGTGGTAACACCGTGCGCATTGAGAACGGTTGCGGCCGTTACGATAATGAAAAAGGTGGTGATCTCCGAAAACAGCATGCCGATGGCGTTATCGATCCGCAGATTACGAATGAACCGGCGGCCGATGTGTGGGATACCACCGCGTTGGGCTAGCCGACCGGCCGCAATCTCCTCCTCTACCTCCTCAGAGGCCTGCCAGAAGAACATATAGGGGCTGATGGTGGTACCAAGAACGCCGGTAATCAAGAAGAGAAAACCAAAGCTGAGCTCGATATGCGGCACTACCAGGGCTCTCGCCACCGTCCCCCAGTTTTCATGGGCGATAAAGGCGGTAATGGGATAGGCCAGCAGCGTGATCGCCAGGTATTTGAGCAGCTTAACGTAGCTTTTGTACTGCACAAAGATTTCGAGTACCAGCACGAGTACCGTAAAGCTAATGGCCAGAAACGCGAACGGCAGCGGGATGATCAAGCGAGTGGCCGAGGCCATGGCTCCAATATCGGCGCCAATGTTGATGGTGTTGGCAACCACCACCAGCCCCACCACAAAGTAGAGCAGTTTTTTGCTGTAGTTTTGGCGCACCACCGAGGCGATCCCCTGCCCGGTGACGGCGCCAATACGGGCGCAGGCCTCTTGCACCGCCGTCATCAACGGATACATGAAGAGGACGGTCCACAGCTGGCCGTAACCGAACTGGGCGCCGGTTTGCGAGTAGGTGGCGATGCCGGAGGGGTCGTCATCGGCAGCACCGGTAATGAGACCGGGGCCAAGGATGCGCAAGAAGCGGGTGAAGTGGCGGTGGTTCTCCACCACCTTAGTCGGCGCGGTATCCGCATCCGGAGCGGTAGCGGCTTGGTGGGCCGTAACGCCAGGATGTCCTTTGGGGTGGTGTTCGTGAGATTTTAGTACAGGTTCGCTCATCTTGCCATAATCATAACGGTTATGCTTACGCCTGTCTATTGGGGGCGGCTGGCGGCAGTAGCGGCGGCGGCCTCTTCGAGGTAGTCGTTGAGAGGCTCGAGCGACTCAACGCCATACTTACGCTGCACGGCGGCCAAAATCAGCGCGTCTGCTAACACGGGGTTTTTGGGCAGTACCGGACCGTGCAGATAGGTGCCATAGACGTTCTCGGTCACAGCCCCCTCTTTACCACTGCGGCCATCGTTGCCAAAACCTTGGGAGACGGCGCCAAAGGCGGCCTGGTCGGCCTCGATAATGGTGCGGCCACTGTGGTTCTCAAAGCCCACAATCTTGCCAAGTGGCGTATCTAGTACCACGTTGCCGATCATCCGCTGGTGCGAGCCCACTGTGCGGGCGTGGAACAACCCCACTCCCGGAATGATGGTGCCATCCAGCGTAATAAAACCGCGTCCAAACAGCTGATACGTGCCACAGATAGCGAGCATCGGCACACCGGCCAGAGCGGCCTTGTGGAGCGCGCTGGCGTGGCGCTGAAGGTCTTGGCCCACCGCAACCTGGCCGCGGTCCTGTCCCCCGCCCCCAAAAATAATATCGGCCTTCGAGATAGCGGGACGATCGCCAATACCGGCACGCACCAGCTCCGGCTCGAAGCCTCGCCAGCTTAGTCGCTGCATTAAGGCCAGGATGTTACCGCGATCACCATAGATATTCAGCTCCTCGGGATAGAGGTGCAGGATGCGGATAGATTTGGATACGGCGCGGCTCACTGCCAGATCCCTTTCAGATTAGTAAGACGGCCCAACCGACGGCGGGTTTCCAACATGGCGGTGTAGGTGGGGATAATGTAGCCGGTACCTCCCGTGGGGAGCTGCATAACAAATTGATTCAGGCTGTTTTTGATGCGAGCATCGACTTCGTGGGCGGGAATATTGGCGTATTTTAGACGCAGCGCCATATCGGTGGCGCGCAGACCGGAAACCGAAATGCGATGGTGGTTAGCGCGTAGGTCTTCAAAGGCAACATCCCACAGCCAGGAGACATCCCGGCCATCGGCAAAGTTATCATTGATGGCGATCCAGACATTTTGTTGTTTTTTATTCAACAAAAAGGTCTGGATGATTTGATTAAAGCCGGTAGGGTTCTTCACGAGCAGCACGTACAGCGTGCGGTTATTAACCGTGACCTTTTCCACGCGTCCAAAGGCCGCCTCCACCCGTTCGAGCGACTGTGCAACCGAAGAAAGCGAGATACCCATACCACTCGCGAGCGCCGTTGCCGCAATAGCGTTGTAGAAATTATAAAGCCCTGGGAGGTGGACTTTGATCGCCAGCGACTCTTTGGGCGAAATGGTAATGGTACCGCTGGCCGCGGTTTCATTAAGCTCTAATCCGCCGGCACTTACCTGCGGCTTGGGGCGATCAAAGTGGTTTTCTTTACAACGATAGTGACCCATGTGACCAAAGAACGTTCGTGTATACACTAAAGCACGGCCGCAGACCGGACAGTTGTTTGAGTCGGCCGTAACATCATGCTCCAGCTTAACGGTGGGCGTTTTTTCTACGCCAAAGTAGGTCACTCGGTCGGGGCTGGTAGCAGAAGCCAGACTTGCAACCAGCGGATCATCGGCATTGAGGTATACACGAGCACTGGTGGCCGCGATGCCACGAGCAATTAGCCGAGCGGTGGCATCAAGCTCCCCGTACCGGTCGAGTTGGTCACGAAACAGATTCAGCACCACGATGGCCTTGGGCTGTACCATCTCGCAGACCGCCGGCATAGCCGCCTCATCAACCTCAAACAGTCCCATGGTCTGGCTGAACTGACCACTGCCGCTCGCAAATTCGATGAGCGCCGAAACCACTCCGCGGCTGAGATTGGAGCCGGCCCGGTTGGTTACGAGGCGCTCACCGCTATCGGTCAGGATCTGCGCCAGCATTTTGGCGGTGGTAGTTTTGCCATTGGTGCCGGTAATAATAATGCTGCCGTGCGGAATGCGCGAGGCCAGCTCGCGGCCAATCCGTGGATCAAGCCGTTCGGCTACGAGTCCGGGCAATGCCGATCCCCCGCCGCGCCCGCCAAAGCGGCTAAGTTTAAGAAGAGCTTTCGAAATCGCAATGGTGGATGTGACGGGCATAGGTTTATTCTACCTTACCGCCAGCAAAACCAGACCACCAGTAATACCCCCTATACCGGCAGCTTGATACAGCGACAGGCGCTCTTTAAAGAAGATCAGCGACATTGCTACCGTGATAAGTGGCGACACCGAAGCAACTAGTGCCACAATAGCTACCAGGGCGGTAGAAAAACCATAGGTAAGCATGATGCCGCCAATTTCTAAGCATATGGCGCAGGCAATGACGGTAGAGTTAATCGGCAAACGACCCTGGGGTAAAAAGCTGTTGCCACGCAGCTTGAGCATTACGCTTGAACACACCACAACCCCACCGCTTTGCAATAATAGAGCCGACTGCCATCCGACCGTTTTGACCATGAGGTCGATAAGTACGAACGACCCACCAATCCCAAGTGCGCCAAGCAGCGCATAGACAACCACCGGTTGGCGCCAAAAGCTTCCCTGGAGTTTAATCCCCTTACCAACGGAGCACAGCATAGCTCCACCAATCATAATGGCGATAGCAAGTCCTTGCCGTAGCATTAAATGTTCATGGAGCAGCGTTAACGCAATGAGCACTGCAACCAGTGCGTATCCACTAACAAACGCACTGGCGAGGCTGACCGGACCAATCCGAAAGGCTCTCCAGGCCATTGTCAGGCCGGTGAAAAAGACTGCACCGTAAGACAACGCCAGAACCAATGCAATTGGCTTGAACTCCCAGTGCCACCCTAATACGAGGAATACCACAGCTACAATGCCCAGCTGCAAGAATTGCGTCCAAAAGGTGGCATGAATGGCACTAAACTGGCGCGAGGCCTTGGCGGCAAGATAGTCGCCAAATCCGAACCCCAACGCTGCGACGAGACCTGCAATAATTCCAAGGGTAAGCGACCTCATGGCTGTATTATAGCGCTTTTACTAAAAAGGCTTGGGCGAGATCGACGGCTTCCGTGGGGGTGGCAACCCAGTGAATATCCGGGTTGCGCTTAAACCAGGTCAGCTGGCGCTTGGCGAGCTGACGAGTGTGCAGATTAATGAGCGGCGCCAGCTTGGCCTCAGGGATGTCGCCAGCAAGATAATCAATGGCTTCGCGATAGCCCACCGTACTGAACGGTTCCAAGACGGTGCTGTAGCGCTCAGTAAGGCGGCGAGCCTCATCGAGGAGGCCGTGATCTAGCATCTGCTGAGTGCGAGCTTCGATGCGACGTTCCAGCTCATCCATTCCAGGGTCCAGCCCAATAATAAGGGTGGTGGCCGGCAGGGCCTTGGGTGCAATGCGCGGCTGACCGACCAGCTCGAGCGCTCGGATTACGCGACGTGGGTTCTGAAGGTCGATAGTAGCCGCAATTTCGGGGTCGAGGCGCTGTAATCGCTCAACTAGCTCAGCCAGCGGCAGCCGTTCCAGTTCTTTACGAAGGCTCGAGCTGGCGCCCGCCGGAAACTGGTAGTCATAGAGGACGGCATCCACGTACAGACCGGTACCGCCCGCTAGGATTGGAAGGTGGTGGCGGGCGTGGATAGCCTCAACCGCCTCCTCGGCAGCGCGCTTAAAGACCGCTGCGTTATACGACTGGTTCGGCTCAATTAAATCCAGCAGATGGTGAGGCACGATGGCTTGCTGCTGGGGCGTCGGCTTGGCGGTCCCAATATACATACCGCGATAAATCGTACGAGAGTCGGCACAGACAATTTCACCATTAAACTGTTGTGCCAACTGCAACGCTAGCGCGGTTTTACCGCTGGCGGTAGGGCCAATTAGTGCGAGCAGGCGGTCGCCTCCAGAACTACTCACCGCGCCCTCCAAATAACGACCGCTGCGCGGGCTCGAAGCCGGGCGGCCACCAAATAAGGGCATCTATGTCGGTTTTGTATTCCGCATCAACCGCAACCCCATCGGCCTCCAAGTCGCGGCGATGAGCCTCACGGCCGCCGGTGGTATAGCCGCCGGCCAAACCGCCGGCCTTATTAACCACGCGCTGCCAAGGCAGATCGGGTGGGCCCCAGTGCGCTACCTGCCCGACAACCCGAGCCGAGCGCGGCGATCCGCAGAGCGCCGCAATCTGGCCGTAGGTCATAAGGCGACCACGCGGAATTTGCGCCACCAACCGGTAGACATCCTGGGCGAACTCGCCTACCTCCTGCTCAGCCATGCAGTAGCAACCGCTCCACGTCGCCCCAATGCCGGGCTCGCTCCACGCCGGACGGGGCTTCATAGCGGTGCGTCCAGGGGTAGTCACCAAACAAAATAGCGCGCATCCCGCTCGCCGCACAGAGGCTCAGATAATGCGGACTATCATCGATAATGACCTCCGCACCAATGCTGCGGCAAACCTGGGATTTAGGCGTATCCCCACAGTACTGCACGCTGGCGAACAGATCCGGCAGAAAGCGGCGGAGCCACGGCTCGGTTCCCGCGCTCCAGCTTTTGCGGCGGCCGGTAACTATCACGAGCGTGTAGTACTCGGCTAGCCGCGTTAAAGCCGCCTTAGCACCCCGGATGGGCGGATTATCCTGCCCCTCGGCCGAAATCAGGTAGCGGCGAATCCATTCACGCGCCTCACCACGGTCATGGTGCCAGCCGTGCTCCGGATTACCAAACTTCTCGGCTACATACACGTCGTGCAAGTGGATTTTGCCGTCCTCGAGCCGATTATAGACGTCAACCACCCGCTGAGCGTTAAAAACCAGCGTGTCATCGAAATCGATGGCGAGGATGGGTTTATTCGAGGGTGAATTGGGCGGTGCGGCTGGTGGCTTCATCTTGTACCAGTTTAACAAACTGCTCGAATGCCAGCTTGGGCTCGGCGGTGCCAAGATCGGCGCGGATACGCGGCGCGACTTCAGCACTGGCAGCCTCCTTCTCCCCTACCACGATCGTGTACGGCACCTTGGCGATAGAGGCGGCACGGATCTTTTTACCGACCGACTCGGGGGTGTCATCCAGGTGAACCCGAATGCCGGCGGCCTTGAGCGCGTCGCGCATGGCGGCGGCGCGACTGGTGACGGCTTTATCGTCGTTGACGGTAGCCAGTCGTACCTGCTCTGGTGCCAACCAAACCGGGAAATTGCCAGCGGTCTGCTCGATCAAAAAGGCCATAAAGCGCTCGTACGAACCCAGGATGGCACGGTGGATGATAATGGGCGTCTGCTCCGCCCCATCGTCATCGGTATATTTGAGACCCATGCGCTTTGGCACCAGGATATCCACCTGGCTGGTGGCAATCGTATCTTCTTTTCCCGTAACGCTGCGCACTTGAACGTCCAGCTTAGGGCCGTAAAAAGCGGCCTCGCCCTCAGCTTCGACGTACTTGGCGCCATACTCATCCAGCGCCTCGCGAATAGACTCGCTGGCATCCTCCCAGACTTTCTGATCGCCGCCATATTTATTGGAGGAAAAATCGGGCAGCGACAGGCGGAACCAGTAGTCTTTGACGCCAGTTTCGGCGTAGACTTCGTCAAACAGTCGCAGAACCTCAATAAACTCAGTTTTCAGGTGTCTTGGCTCAACGTAAATGTGAGAGT
This sequence comes from Candidatus Saccharimonadales bacterium, assembly GCA_030150485.1. Taxonomy (GTDB): domain Bacteria; phylum Patescibacteriota; class Saccharimonadia; order UBA4664; family SCTI01; genus JASLFZ01. The sequence continues at coordinate 6,828 of JASLFZ010000036.1, forward strand.
CGTTCTGGCTGATCGGGCCGCGCACGCGGATGAGGCCAGTAAGGGTTCCGGACAGCTCCTTGCGGTACAGACCGTCGCCCTCAGAGAGCTTGAGCGGCAGGTCGCGGTAACTTTGGACCATCTGGCTGTAGATCATGTGGTGGTGCGGGCAGTTCATCGGCTTCATATAGAAGATGTTGTGCTCATCATCCTCAATTTTGTACATATCCTCGGCGTAGTAGGTAGCGTGGCCGCTCTTTTTGTAGAGCTCCTCGTGAGCCAAGACCGGCGTTGAGACGTACTGGTAGCCCAACGCCTCCTCTTTGTGGCGCATGTACTCCTTCAATTGGTATTTAATGGTTTCTCCCTTCGGCAGAAGCAATGGCAGCCCTGCACCGACTAGGTCAGAGTGCATATAGAGGCCAAGAGCCGGGCCAAGTTTGCGATGGTCGCGCTTTTCGGCCTCGGCCTGCATGGTTAAGTATTCATTAAGTTCTTGCTTGGTGGTGAAGGCCACGCCATATATACGCTGCATTTGGGGGTTCTCAGCTTTCCCGCGCCAGTACGCCCCGGAAACCTTGGTCAGCTTAAAGGCACCAGCTTTTCCGGTGGCTTCCAGATGGCCGCCGCGGCAGAGATCAGTAAAAGCTCCGTTGCTGTAAAGCGTAACCGTTGTGACTTTATCGACATTCTCGACGCCGAGCTGGTCGCGATCAATGTCTTTAGCTACAGTGGTGCCGTGAGTTTTCAAATCATGGAGTAGTTCAACCTTGTAGGGTTGGTGGCGGTCTTCAAAATACTTGGTGGCCTCATCAATGCCCAGCTCCTGGTGCTCGAAAGGCTGATTGGCTTTGATAATTTCCTTCATCTTGGCCTGGATGGCCGGAAGATCCTCAGGCGAGATACTGTCTTTCAGGTCAAAATCGTAATAAAAGCCGTTTTCGATAACCGGCCCAACGCCGAACTTCACGTCCGGGTAAAGCTCTTGCATGGCAGTTGCTAAGATATGCGCCATGGAGTGCCGCATAGCGTGCAGATCGTTTTTTTCGGTTTTTTCTGCCATGCTCTTGATTATCCTTTCATTAAAAAACAAAAAACACGCAAACAGTTGCGCGTTTGGACCCGAGCTGCGGGCGGTTCCACCAAACTTCCCCGAAGGGCTCTTTGTGGCCGATGTAACGCCATCGGCGGCGAAGCTACGGGGCCGTTACCTCCCGCTAAGCTCTCTTCAACTTACGCCTTGATCATATCACAGCTGCCAAAAAACTATAACCGAATGGGCTCAGGCCGAGGCCTGTGAAGGAGCCTCGGTTTCGGCTTCTGGTTGAACGCCGCCAGGCCGACGATCAGCTAGGGAGAAAACATTGTCCGGCGTGACTGAGAGAGTAGCCTCAGATGGAGCCGCTTCA
>JASLFZ010000067.1 GCA_030150485.1 Candidatus Saccharimonadales bacterium
ACCATCACATCTTCAGAATCGATCAGCTGAACATCACCCTGCAGGGTATTGTGGTCGGCATCCTGCATAATGCGGTGTAGGTCGAAAAACGATCCGATATCGGCCCAATCGAAGCTTCCCGAAACCACCAAGAGGTTAGGATCCTTTTCGATGAGCGCCGTATCAATGGGCTGGTTTGGCAGCTCTAAATAGCGTTTGCCGAGCTCGGTGTAATCCGTAATCGATCCACTCAGCTCAGCATATGACGCGGCCAAGTCGGGGGCATTGTGCTTAAACGAAGCGGTAAACACGTCTATCGGCGCCGCAAATAGCCCCATGTTCCAAGAGAAAGTGCCGGCCGCCACGTACTTTTTGGCCTTGGCCGCGTTCGGCTTTTCCTTAAAACGTTTGACGGCAAAAAGCTTATCGGAGCCCTCAACCGCCTCTCCTCTTTCAATGTAGCCCAGCCCGGTGGCCGGGTAGGTTGGCTCCACCCCAATCAGGGTAATGCGCTTGAGGCGCTTTGAGGCGCTCGCCGCCACACTCACCGACTCGGCAAAGGCGGCCTGGTTCATAATGTGCTGATCGGCGTGCATAAATACGATGGGCTCATCGCCGGTATGTTTGGTCGCAATGGTAGCGAGCGCCAGCACGATACAGGAGGCCGTTCCGCGCCGCGCCGGCTCCACGATAATCTGGGCATGAGGCAGCTCGGGCAGCTGGGCCTCCACCTCGGGCGCATGGGAGCGCTCCGTTATAACATAAATCGTATCGGCAATCCCACTGGCCCGCTCCACGGTGTTTTGCAACATCGATTTTTCGCCGGTGAGCGAAAGGAGATGTTTGGGATGGTCGGCTTGGGAGAGTGGCCACAAGCGCGTACCAGATCCGCCGGCAATAATCACAATAATCACGTCCTTGATTATACACGGCCGCCGACAGAGCTCCATGACTGGCCTTAAAACACGCGTCTAAGCGAACAAATTATTAAGAGATTATAAAAGTTGGACAGGTGTAAAAGACTCATTTTACACTGCTTGCGAGGCTTCCAAATGAAAGGAGAATCATGCCTCGTTCTCTCAACATCAGGCACTACGTCATGGCCGCGTTGGCTATGGCGATTTGCTCCGCGGCACTGCTGGTTTCAGCTCACTCGGCGCAGGCAGCCACGTGCTCCGGATATGGCTGTGACGGCAAGGATCCGGCCGCAACCGGCTGTTCCTCTGGTGCCGAAACAGTTAAGAGCAAGTACATAGAAGTCTATGTCGCTTCTAAAGAAAGTGAGGAGCGGGTTGGCAGGCTGGACTTGCGCTATTCGCCAAGCTGTCGCACCAACTGGGCACGAGTTACCTTCCTTCAAGAAGGTGAAACGTTCATAGAAACATTTATAGAACGGGAAGGTGAATCGTCTAGTCGCCAATACTATGGCGAAAAAGGTTCGGAAGTCTATGGCAATATGGTTTACGCCCCTACCCCCATTAAGGCGTGTGCCAGCGGTAGCGTTTACATTAGTGGAATTGGCTTTCCTTCGGCAGAAGGTCTTTGTGGCTGAAAGAAGAACGTAGTGTCAGGGGCGCCCGCTAAACCATGCGGGCGCCCCACTTTACACCTGAAGCCGCTAATGGTAACTTAGTAATAGAGTCAGGGGCGAACACAAAATGGCTAAACGAAGATCTAAACACAAAAAAATCCTTATTACAGTTATCGTCATCGCAGCGGTTGCTGTAGGGGGCGCACTGTATGTGAAAGCTCGTCAGAAGAGCTCAATGCCAAATCATACTTCCCAAAGTAAGGCTTCCACGAACAGCCAAAGCTCCGCTAACCAGAGTGGCGGGGTTATCGATAATAATGCCGGCAAAGGCTCGGCTAGTTCAAATACCACTCCTACCCCACCATCGGCCGCGCCGACAAGTAGCAACTCGGGAGTCATCACTTTGACAAGCCCAGCCAGTGGCGCGACTATAGGCAATGGAACCGCTGTTACTGGTACCGCCCAGGGGCTAGCCCAAGTGCAGTATCGCATTGAGGGGTCAGCAGGAACCGATGCAGCAACGGGGTCGCTCACGGTAGTCAATGGTAGCTTTTCTGGCACCATTACAGGTCTTCCCTCTAACCTCTCCGACACTAGCGGAACCCTTGAAGTCTATGATTATAAAAATGGTAATGGCCCCGAGGAAAATGGTGCCAAGCTTAACGTGAGTTTTCGATGAAGTCATTCTCTAGATACATTCCTAAATTTTTAGCACTAGCAATTGTGGCCCTCGCAACCACCTTGAGTTTTGGCGGCCACGCCCATGCTGACAGCTACAACAGCAGCAACTTAATCGATAACAGTGTTTTCCTGAACACCAACGCCATGAGCCAAAGCGCTATTCAAAGTTTCTTGAATAATGAAGGTGGCGCTCTAGCAAGTCAAAGCTTTGCCACGCAAAGCAACGGGACACAGTCCGCTGCCTGGATTATTTACTATACCTCTCAGGATGTTGGTATTAGCCCCCAGGTCATTATGGCTACCTTGCAGAAGGAGGAGTCGCTCATCACAGATCCTTCCCCAAGCAGTGGTAAATACAATGCCGCTATGGGCTACGCTTGCTCCGACAGCAGTCCATGTAATTCTGCCTATGCTGGCTTTTTTAATCAGGTTTGGAATGGGTCCTGGCAGCTACGCCTGAACTATGAACGCGCCCTTGGTAACAACGGTGGCTGGACTGCACCAGATGGTAATGTGCTGGCAGGGACTCAGTATTCCTATGCCTGTGCAAGCGCCGCTTTTAACTCAGGGGCCGGCGGCTATAGCACAGGTCTTTATTCTGGTAGGAATGTGACATTTTATGATCCTAGCCATACCGCTTACGCCAATATCACCCTTGCCAACGCCGCTACTGCCTCACTGTACTGCTATACCCCTCATGTCTATCCTGGCGACGCCAACTATTACTACTCCGGCAGCTACAACTTTGTCCAAAGCTTTATTAGCTGGTGGGGGGCCGTGCACATACCCAGCTATGGGTGGTCGATTGTCAGTCAATCATATGGGAACGGGAATAATAATATTGCGGCTACGGCGAAAGAGACTCTTACCGTGGTTGCCAAAAATACCGGTACTGCTACCTGGACCAATTCAAGCAACCCGGTGAGGCTGGCGACCGTTGCACCGCAAAATCGGGTCAGTGGTTTTTACGATCCATCCTGGGTGAGTGCAAGCCGAGCCGCCACGCTCACGGAGAGTTCGGTAGCGCCTGGCAGCAATGGAACCTTCACCTTCACCATCCAGGCGCCAAGTGCGCCCGGCGACTATCAAGAGCGCTTTAGTCTGGTGGCCGAAAACCAAGCCTGGTTCAACGACCCCGGGATGTATTTTGACCTCAACGTCACGCCGGCTACTTTTGGAGCTCAACTGGTTTCCCAAAACTTCCCCACTACCGTGGGTGCAAACGCTACCGCCAACGTAACCGTGGTGTATAAAAATACCAGTAACGTAACTTGGTACAACAGCGGCGCCTATCCCATCTCACTTGGTACGGCCAGCCCTTACAATCATGCCAGTGTTTTTGCCGCATCGGGATGGCCCAGCCCAGCTCGAGCTGCCGTAATGACGGAGAGCTCGGTTGCCCCAGGCAGCAACGGCACCTTCTCGTTCCAGATTGCAGGGCCGATTACCCCGGGAGCCTACTCTGACTCATTTGATGTTGTAGCCGAAAACGCTGCCTGGATGGGCGCACCAATTACCGCCAACGTTTTGTCGGTAGGAACTTACAACTGGCAGATTGTCAGCCAGAGCTACAGTACCAACAGCACTACCCTACTCCCTGGCCAAAGCGCCACGCTTACCGTTGTCGCTAAAAACACGGGGTCGGCTACCTGGACTCAAGGTGGCTCTAACCCCGTCCGCCTAGCTACCACCTACCCCCAAAATCGAGCCAGCCTGTTTGCTACCACGGGGTGGATTTCATCGAGCCGCCCGGCAGCACTCACCGAAACATCGGTAGCTCCGGGATCAAATGGCACCTTCACCTTCAACGTTACCGCCCCTGGGGTCATCAACTCCTTCCAGGAGCACTTTAGCCTGGTAGCAGAGGGCCTGACCTGGTTTAACGACCCCGGTATGTACTTTGAGATTGATGTCCCCACCCCGGTCTATTCCTGGCAGATTGTCAGCCAGAGCTACAGCAGCAATAGTACCAACCTTGCTGCAAGCTCTAGTGAAACTCTGACCGTGGTCGCCAAAAATACCGGCAACACAACCTGGGCCAATTCTGGCGGTACGCCCATTCGCCTAGCTACTACCAGCCCGCGTAACCGCTCCAGCCTCTTTGCAGCCAACACCTGGATCTCTCCGGCCCGGCCGGCCACCACCACCGAATCCTCAGTAGCGCCTGGCAGCAATGGTACCTTCACCTTTACCGTACAAGCCCCCTCGACTCGCGGCGTGTATCAGGAGCACCTGAGCCTGGTTGACGAAGGAGTCACGTGGCTCAACGACCCTGGTATGTATTTCTACATTAACGTGCAATAGCGGCCCGTTCTGAGCTCCTACGGGTTAACAGCCGGGGCCAATTCTGTTACGATAAAAGCTGTTTTAATCGAGGTCTGACGTGGATTTTTGGAAGAACAAATCTGTGCTGGTTACCGGTGGTAACGGATTTCTCGGATCACACCTGGTCGGCAAGCTTAAGCGTCAGGGGGCCAAAGTGGCCGCACCCACCCATCAGGAATACGACCTTGTAAAATTAGCGGATATCCAGCGTATGTATGACGCTCATCCTGCCGAGCTCGTCATTCACCTCGCCGCCCGTGTGGGCGGCATTGGCACCAACCAGACCCACCCAGGCTCCTTTTTTTACGACAATTTAATGATGGGCGCTCAGCTTATCCACGAGGCGCATTTGCGCAAAATACCCAAGTTTGTCGCTCTCGGTACCGTATGCGCCTACCCTAAGCACACGCCTGTTCCATTCAAGGAGGATGACCTCTGGAACGGCTACCCGGAAGAAACCAACGCGCCTTATGGTTTGGCCAAAAAAATGATGCTCGTCCAGTCGCAGGGCTACCGCGAAGAGTACGGTTACAACTCTATCTTTCTCTTGCCGGTTAACTTATACGGGCCAGGGGACAACTTTGACCCTGTTACCTCGCACGTCATCCCGGCGCTGATCAAAAAGTGCATTGACGCCATCAATGCCGGTGCTGATGAGATCGTAGTGTGGGGGGATGGCTCTGCCAGCCGCGAGTTCTTGTTCGTTAAAGATGCCGTGGAAGGAATCATGCTAGCCGCCGAAAAGCACAACGATAGCACTCCGGTTAACCTTGGCTCCTCCTCAGAAGTCACCATTAAAGAGCTGGTCGATATTATTACCAGGGAAACCGGCTTTACCGGCAAGGTCACTTGGGACACTACTAAGCCCAACGGCCAGCCCCGCCGCAAGCTCCACGTCAACCGAGCCAAAGAGGCGTTTGGCTTCAGCTCCCAAACCTCCTTTAATGATGGCCTGCGCGAGACCATTAAATGGTACAAGGACTCCCTGAAGGGCACCAAAACTCCGCGCACATGAACATCCTGCTCAGTTACAGCAAGCGCCACTTTGACCCTAGCCTACCCGCCACACAGCAAAAGCATTGGGGGTCATCTGCTAACATCCTGGCGCGAGCGCTTTATGAGGAGCTGAGTGAGCTCGGTACCCTTACCTATGTTGACGCCCAGGAAGATCCTGCCAGCGTGTCACAAGATCAGCCTTACGACCTTTTTGTAGGGGTTTTCACCCATTTTGATAAGTGGCGGCGAGCTAGCCGGGCCAAGCAAAGCATCTTTTTTGCGGTTAATATGCACCCCACCCAGCGCAACCGCCTATTGCGACAGTTTAAGGCCGAGTGGCACCTTCCGCAGGCGGCCTTTAGCAGCTGGGATATGGCTCCGGTTAAGGCCATCAAGCGCTCGCTACAAGATACCGACGCCATAATCGCGGTTGGCAATATTGCCACTTACAACTCATATATTGTTGGTGGCGTGCCAAAATCGAAGGTTAAGGTTATTAACTACGCCGCCGACGGCCCCACCGTTTCGGTGCCAGCCGTTAAAAAAGGGCGCCGCTACCTGCATGTAGCCTCCGAGCTCGGCTTACGCAAGGGTTTTGACGTCGTAGCCGAGCTCGCGGAAACCGCCGCCAAATACCCCGACTTTCACCTTGACTTGGTCGGCCTGCCTACCAATGACTACTACAAGCAACGCTTAAACCAGCTCGTGGAACGGTTGGGCTCGCAGTGTACTTATCACGGCTGGCTGGATGCCTCGAGCAAAGAGTATGCCGCCGTGCTCAAGGCGAATGACGTTATCCTTTTCCCCTCCATTGAGGAGGGGCAGGCTGGTACGGTGCTCGATGCGATGCGCTATGGCCTGATTCCGCTCATTACGAGGAATGTTGGTGTCGATTTTGCTCCACTGGGGTGGGTGGATCTAGCCGCCGACCGCACCCAGCGGTCTGAGGTCCTCCAGCGCGCTCTGGCGCTTACGCCTGCAGAAACCACCGCCCTCAAGCGCAAGACCATTGAGTACTACCAGCTCATGCACGAACCCTGGCGCGAAAACCTTCGTGACAGCCTGCGGGGAGCGGTCGCCGGGGAGCTGTACCCGAAGGTTGACGTGACGCTGGCGATCTTTAATAAGGAAAAGACCATCCGCCACCTGGTGAACCGCCTAAAGGTGGTCGCCAGCGAGTACCCTAACAGCGAGATCCACATTATCTTTGACGGTTGCAAAGACCGAACCGAACCGATTGTGCGCCACTATTTCCGTAACCACCCCCACTTGCGTGTCACTTACGACGTTACGCCTAACATCTTTGAGGTAAAATCGAACAATCTTGGCCTCAAGCAAAGCCAGGGCAAGTACGCTGTTATCTTGCAGGACGACAACGTGATGTACGATCGCAACATCCTCTACGAAGCGGTTACCTTCCTCGATAAATGCCCCCAGGCCGCCATCCTCGGAGGCTTGGCCGGAGTGAACTACTACCCGCGCGGGACCAAGGGGCTCAAAGGCAACGGCCAGATTGCGATGACCCCGCAAGAGGTTTATTGGCGCCAGGACCAAGTAACCGACCCGGCACTCCAACAGCAGATTTTTGAGGTCGATGCTTGCATGCGCGGCCCTCTTTTCTTGCGAAAATCTTTCCTAGAAAAGCACGGCTATTTGGATGAAATCTACGCCCCGTTATATCAAGATGATATGGACTTAGCCTTCCGTGCTAAAAAGTATGGCTTCAAAGTCTTTTGTATTTTAATGAACGTGCGCAACGAGATGCTCACCATGGCCCACTACGACGCCAAACGGGCCAAGTTTTTTGACGATATCATTAAGCGTAACACCGATATTTTTTATAAACGGTGGCACCCTACCACCGAGAAAAACTACGCTCGCTTCAACCGTATTGAGATCCAAGCGCTGCCCCATGAACGAAGGCACGATGCTATAATGCGAGCAGGATCCAGAACCAAACGTCTGCTTCGTAACCCTAAAATAATCATGCAGCGACTGACGAGGCCCAGCTAGTATATGTCATCATCTTTGCCCCAAAAATCCATCCGCGCCGTCAAGAGGCTTGTAGCCACACGACAGGTTAATCACGCCAAGACGTCCTTTTCGCAGTCCGGCGAAGACCTCATTATCGGCTACCTTGCCAAAGCCATTGATATGACCAAGCTAAGCTACTTGGACATTGGGGCGCACCACCCTGAATACATTAGCAACACCGCGATCTTTTACCGAGCTGGCTCCCATGGCGTCAACATTGAGCCCGACCCCGTTTTATTCAAAGCGTTTCAAAAGCAACGCCCCCGCGACACCAATCTCAACATCGGTGTCGGTAAGCGGGCCGGCGAGCTGACCTTCTACGCCATGGATGTCCCGGCGCTCAACTCGTTTGTGAAGTCGGAGATTGATAAGTACCTCCAAAAAGGCCACACTCTGCGAGAGACCATTAAGGTCCCCATAAAAACCATTAAACAGGTTGTCGACGAGTACTGCGGCGGCACCTTCCCGGACCTGCTCACCATTGATGTTGAGGGCATGGATCTTGATATCCTCAAATCAATCGATTATAAGAGCACCGCCCCAACCATCATCTGCGCCGAAACCACCACCCCTTCCGGCACCACCTACGTTAAGGTGCCCGAGGTAAGTACTTTTCTCAAAACCAAAGGCTACATGGTTTACGCCGACACCTTTATTAACACTATTTATGTAAAGGCTGAAAAATGGCAAAACGTCGCCTAGCCATGCTCATATGAAAAACCTGCTCAAGGCCAGTCTGATTACCGGATCTGCCTTTTTTGTTAATGTTTTCAGCAACACCGTCCGCGCTAAAGTCGCCGCCGTCTTTCTCGGCCCACCTGGCGTTGCCGCCTTTGCTCAAATTAACTCCTTTGTAGGATTGGCCGGCAGCCTAACCACCCTGGGGCTGGCCACCGCCATCGTGCGCTTCATCGCCGAATACCGTGTCGATGGCCGGGTTGGCGACCTGAAGAAACTGATCGCCACCGCCATCGTCTTTACGACCCTGGTTTCGCTCGTGGTCACCGCCACTCTCTTGCTGCTCGCCCCCACCCTTACCGATGTTATATTCGGGCGCCACATGCTGATGTACTTGGTCGTCATCTCGCTACTCAATATTCCCGTCACCGTAATTACTACCGTGGCGGTAGCTATTCTTCAGGGCTTTAAAGAAATAAAGCTGGACGCCGCCATCAGCGTTTTCTCGTCGCTGACCGTCATGATCCTGATTGTGGCCCTGCTCATCCCCTTCAAGCTTTCCGGGGCGATTTGGGGCAGTCTTATCGGCAACTGTCTTACCTCGATCGTCTTTGCGTACTTTTTCGTCAAGGTGCTGAACAAACATTTGCAGCGGTCGGGTGGCGTCAGCAGCCAGCACGTCCGACGCAACTTTGTTTTTAACTCGCTCAAACCCCTCTGGGGCATCGCTTTCGCCTCCGTGATAGTGGGAGGCATCGTCAACTTAGCCGACATTCTGGTTCGTAGCTACTTAATTCACCATGTTGGGCTGACGGAGGCGGGCGTCATCCAGCCGTCCCTGAGTGTATCGGCTCAATACACCGCCCTGCTGGGCGGCGCCATTGGCACCTATGCCCTGCCGCGTCTGAGCGAGCTCACCAAGCAGCGGGACCAGTTTGTCACCGAGCTGAATGATTACTTGCGGCTACTACTGATTGCCATAACACCAGCCGCCTGTGTGCTAGCGGCGGTTGCCAAACCGCTCGTCATCTTGCTTTACAGCAGTAAGTTCCAGGGGGCCAGCGCGCTAATACCGATTCAATCCATCGCCGATGTCATTGAGTTTGTGTTTGTAGCGTTCTCTGGCGCTATTTTTGCTCTGGGCCGCAGCCGGGCTCTGCTCATTACCGGGGCCATCACCCCCATCGTTTACTTTGTGGGCTTTCTTGCACTAGAATCAACGCTCCACCTCCGCAGTATCCCCATAGCCTCGGTCATCAGCTGGGCCGTCGCCACCATTATTTGCTACCGCGTACTACAGCGCTCAGGTTACCTCGACGTTTTTCCCCGCAACAAGCTCCTCATCAGCAGTTCGCTCCTGGCCACCACGGCAGTAGCCCTGGCCGCAACCTTCACCAACCCCCTCGCAACCTACGTCGTAGCGGTTGGAGCAATGGCTCTATGGGCTCGGGCCAACATTAGCCGGCACGAGGTCACCCTTTTGGCGCAGCTATTTATGAAACGAGTCCGCCCCTCATGATCACGGTGCAACTGGAGGGGGGTCTGGGGAACCAAATGTTTCAGTACGCCGCCGGGCGGCGCTTGGCGGCTCACCATCAAACCGGTCTGCGGCTCGATATATCATGGTTTGATAGCCCAGGCGCTCAACGGCCGCCACGGCATTATGAACTGGGCCACTTTGCGCTCAACGCTCGCCTAGCCCGCCGCCCAACCATGCGTTTGGTTCGACTGCGTTCTCGCCTCATGGGAGCTTCCATTAAGCTCATTAAAGAGCCCTTAGCTACTAACGTCGATGCCAACCTGCTGGCCGCTCCTCATAATGTAACGCTTGAGGGCAACTGGCAGAATCAGGCCTACTTTGACGATGTAGCCGACCTTATTCGAGAGGATTTTAGCTTTCGCCACCCAGCTACCGGCCCCAATCTGAAACTCCTCAGGCAAATTGCCCACCAAGCGGCGGTATCACTCCACGTGCGCCGGGGCGACTACCTCGGCAAGGAGGCCTTCCAC
>JASLFZ010000029.1 GCA_030150485.1 Candidatus Saccharimonadales bacterium
GTTAAGGCTAGCGTCGGCGGTACCGGTTTGAGAAAGCTGAACGCCTTCGAACCAAGCTGGCGGCAACTCATGGGGTGGGGTCGTAAAATAGTCCCCGCCGAAAATGCCGGCTTTCAACATTTCGGCTGGCGTCAGTTCGGGCTGAAAGCTCGGGTCAAACTGCTGCCCAGTTGGCACGCTGAGCTGGTAACTATAACCGGTCTGATAGGCTTCATTAACGACAATCGTTCTCACGCGTGCCTACCGACCTGTGCGGTCGTTGGCTTGACGGCTAGGCGGCCTTTTCCTGCTAGCAGCCTGCCAAATGGCAATTGCGAGGAGCCCAAGAATGCCAAGGCCAAGAATGGCATACTCGATGACGTTACGGCTGTGTTGACCAGGAGCCGTGTTCGACTGGTCAACCCGAGTAGGGTAGGTCAGTGCGAAGGCAGGAAAGGCGGTGTCTTTCGGGTGCGCGGTGACCACGATGCTGTACACGGCGAGCTTGGGGAAGGTAACTATGGCTTGACCGACAGTGTCGCTGCCGCCTTCAGAGGTAATCGGCGTGGTGCTAAGGGTCGCGCCATTTTCAATCAGCCTGGCCTCGCACTGGCAGTCCGATAGCGCGAAGGTGTACTGAGGCAGATTTGAGCCGAAGTAAAAGACGAGTTGGGTGGGATGGCCAGCGCTGGGACTATCGTCAGGCTGGATGTGGAGAATGCCGTAGAGGCCGTTATCCTGCTTCAGAACGTGAGCGGACGCTATGCCACCAAGCCCAAGGCTGAGGGCTGCAATTACCATACAGAGGGCAATCCGCTTGAGCCTACGCATTAGCGTGGTGCCTTCGGTTTTCGCAGTAGGCTAACAACACTTAAGAGAATGGCTACAACCGCTAGGCCAAGCGCCAGGTTATCTTGCGAGCTTGATGTGGGGGTGGTATTTGCGTTGAGGTCGTTAACAATCTGGGTTCGGGAGTAAGGGCCAGCATTACCGGTGGCGTCATCTTCATCGCCAACCGGCGTTTGGTCCCAGTGTACGGTCGTGCCATCGGCATAGGTTTGGTACGCCTTCCAGTCGAGCGTAGTAGCGGAGCTCGGCACTTGGGCGGAAAAGCTAAAGTCGTCACGCTCGCCAACGGGAATAGAAGCGCCGCTCCAATCAATTTCCGTAATATGGCTGTCGCTGCCGCCGGTTTTCGTCTGAATGGTCCAGCCGGCTTTTTCGGTGGGAGTTACGTCGCCAACTCCGCTCGGGATGAGTAGGCGCAGGTTGGTGACGGCTGTGGTCCGCTCATCAGGAACGCTAACATTAAAAGTCAATTCCTGGCCAATGCCAGCTTGCTGGGGCGTAACGATAACGTGATCACTCGCCACCGCCGGGATAAGGGCAACGGCTACGCCAGCTAGCGCGCGAATATAGAGGTTTCGTAAAATCATAGTTTCTGAGCAATTACGTGCATCACTTCATATATAGTAACTTAGTTTAGTTGAATGCACCTTGACTTCCTCCGCCCTTAACTATAATTTAGTTAGTGAGGATAAGTAAATAGTAAGGAGTTAACGGTATTATGAATGAATCAAATAAAAGCTCGGCAGTTACCACTGCTGTCGTGGTTGGTGTTTTAGGATTAGTGGTTGGCTTTGGGGGCGCTAAGCTCGCAACGCACAAAACAACGACTGCCGCTGCGACGCCAACCTCGGCTACCAAATCCGCCGACCTGCGCTCTAACTTAGTAACGCTTGGCGTTGAACACATGGATCTTTCCGATCTGGCAATCGATCAGGCTTTAGATGGTGCTCCGGGTGCAGCCGCTGCGAAGGCAGACCTGATTAATAATGGGCACGAAATTGGCGCCGCCATAGGCAGTGTGTATGGTACGGCTGCTCAGACCTCGTTTGATAAGATCTGGGATAATCATTTAACCGACTTCGTGAACTACGCGGTGGCCGACAAAACCGGTGACGCTACGGCAAAAGCCGCTGCGGTAGCCGATCTAACCAACAACTACATACCGAGCTTGGCGACGTTGCTGAGTGGTGCCAACCCTAACCTCCCTAAGGCAACGGTTGAGCAGCTTTTGAGCGATCATGTAACTGGAACCGCCCAGATGGTTGATGCCCACGTATCGGGTAATTACACCCAAGAGGCTCAGCTGCGCGAGGCCGGTGCTAACCACATGGAAGGCATCATGAGCGACATTGCTGGGGCTATCGTAAAGCAGAACCCGAGCAAGTTCTAAGGGTTAAGAATAAGCAGAAAAGGAGCACCTACTGGCACGGTGCTCCTTTTACGTAATAAGCATAAGGAGAGTACACATGGAGTCATTTAAGAAGTCGCCTCTGGCGGTTGGAGTAGCGATAGTTGTGGTAGTGGCGATCATCGGTGGCGGGATTATTGCAGTCACTAATCATCGCAGTTCGCTGAGCGGAATGAATATGTCAACTGATACACTTGGTGCGGTTGCAGGAGACGCCGTTACCATTAAGGGGTTCGCTTTTGCCCCAGCCGCGGTCAAGGTGAGGGTTGGCAGTACGGTGACGTGGACCAACCAGGATCCGGTCCACCATACCGTAACGGTGGATACGGGCGGTGGGCCGACGAGTCAACTGATCGGCCAAGGACAGTCGTTTAGCTATAAGTTTGCTAAGGCCGGGACATATACGTATCACTGCACCCCACATCCGTATATGCATGGGACGGTGGTTGTGACCAATTAGCGTGTCTAGGGTAGCAAAACAATTTAAAAAGCCCCTTGGGAGGAGCTTTTTAAAAGGCAGAGTAGCTACTTAAGCGGTAGCGGCGGCGCGACGACCACCAAAGCTGCCGAAGCCAAGGGCCAAAGCCGAAGCGGCGATAACGAGGTGGAGCAGGTTATCGGCTAGGTTGACATCAATGATGCCCAGGACGGTGTGGCCCTGAATGAAACCGATAATCGTGACCAGCCCGTATACGACACCAAAGACGCGGAAGTAGGTCTTGGCGTAGGACTCGCCGGTAGAGCCAAGCAGAGCGGCGCCACCCGAAACCAGGTGGATGATGTTATGAAGGGTTCCAACCATGAAGAGGCCAATGAGCAACTTCATGCCATCACTGTTAGTGGTCTCGACTGCCGGGATAAAGCCGAGAATACCTACCAAAACGAGAACTACTCCAAATGCTAGTGCTGCTTTCTTTAACATGGTGAAACTCCTTTTACTTAGCAAGGATAATTTCCTTGATTAAGTTAACTATATTAATAACTGAGAATGTATGTCAAGCATTTAGCGCATAAATTTAATCGACCTAGTTATGCTTGCTAAATAGATTATTAAAATTTATTGTGCTTCTAGATAATAAAGATATGAAAAGGGAATAACGGTCGTGGACCACTCTAAAATACTGCAGCAATCAACCTACCACGCCGGCTTATTGCAGTCGCAGGCTTATCGTGCGCTCAATAATTTTTTGACAAGCCAGCTCATGCCCTTTGGCCTATCGGTTCCTGAGTGGTCCTGTCTTGGTTTAATTCATGACGCTAAAGACACAATTCGGCCATCGGACATTGCTCG
>JASLFZ010000039.1 GCA_030150485.1 Candidatus Saccharimonadales bacterium
ATTGCTGGGTTGGTGCGCGGCGCCAGCGAGGGGCAGGGCTTGGGGAATCAGTTTTTGGCCAACATCCGTGAGTGTGATGCGATTGTACAAGTGGTGCGGGCGTTTAGCGACCCAGACGTGACGCACGTGGATGGCGCGGTAGACCCGGCGGCCGACATCGCCACGATTAATACCGAGTTGATTTTGGCCGACCTGCAAACAATAGACCGGCGGCTCGGCAAGGCTGGCAAAGACGCCAGCCAGCGGGAGGCTGCGGCGGCTTTAGGTAAAGCGCGCACGGTCCTGGATGGTGGCCAGACGCTGTTTGAGGCCGGTTTTGATACCGAAGCTATTAGTGAGCTGCAACTTCTGACCGCGAAACCGTTTATTTACGTTTTTAATGTGGATGAAAGTGACTTAAGCAACGCCGAGCTCGCGCAGCAGCTGGCTGAATCGGTGCAGCCGGCATCAGCGATCGTGCTCTGCGCTAAAATTGAGGCCGAGCTCAGCGAGCTGGAGCCAAGCGAGGCCGCCGAGCTGCTGCGCGAGCTAGGACAGGAGCGCTCGGGCTTGCAGCTTTTGATTATGGTGGGCCAGCGTACGCTTGGGCTGCAATCGTTTTTGACGGCCGGCCCCAAAGAAGTACGCGCCTGGACGGTGGCAGGTGGGGCTACCGCTCCGGAAGCCGCCGGCGTCATCCATACCGACTTTCAAAAAGGTTTTATTCGAGCCGAGGTGGTTAGCTTTGGCGATTTAGTAGCTGCGGGATCTTTGGCGGGTGCTCGAACGGCCGGGAAGGCCCGACTTGAGGGCAAAGAGTACGTTATGCGGCCCGATGACGTGGTAGAGTTTCGGTTTAATGTTTAGCTGATTGGCAGCGAGCGAAGCCGGTAAAAGCGTTCGCGATTCCCGCCCGCACCGTGCACAGCAGAATCGGCAAAGGCTTCGATCGTAAAGGATTTTTTAATCTCCGTTTGTAATGATTGAAGTATACGCAACCGTACCTTTTCGTCGCGGATAATACCGTGATATCTGTCGGCAGTGAGTTTGTCGCTTTCAAACTGGGGTTTAGCCATAGCAATGATTGGCGACCCAAACTGCACCAGGCTCGCCACAGCAGGCAAGATTTTGGTTAGCGAGATAAAAGAGACATCAATAACAGCGATGGTGGGCGGCGGATCGAGTTCTTCTGGTTTAATGATGCGGATATCGGTGCGCTCCATGACGACAACACGGGGATCTTGGCGCAGTGGGTAGGCGAGCTGGGCCGTACCCACATCCACGGCGTAGATTTGAGTGGCGCCATACTGCAGGGCGTAGTCGCTGAAGCCACCGGTCGAGGAGCCCACATCGAGCACAACAGCGGCGGTAAAATCGAGCTGGAGCTCAGCAGCCACCGAGGCTAGCTTATCGCCTCCGCGCGAGACGTACCGCGGCCGGTCGGTCACGGCGAGTACCGTATCGGCTTCGAGCGTTTGGCCGGGCTTACTCAGTACGGTTGTCCCCTGCCTAACCTCACCCGCCATAATCATGGCTTGAGCAGCAGCGCGACTGGTAGCTAAACCCCGCTCAACGAGCAGTAAATCTAACCGCTGCTTCATTGCTATTTTTGGCGCTCGATATAACGACCATCCCGAGTATCGACTTTGATGGTATCACCCTCATTAATGAACAGGGGTACCATTACGGATAGGCCGGTCTCCAGCGTGGCAGGCTTAAGTGCCGTGGTGGCGGTATCGCCTTTTACGCCGGGTTCTGTCTGGCTGACCGCAAGAAAGACGTTGTTACCGATATCGACGCCAATGGGACGGTCGCCAAAGTACATTACGATGGCTTTTGTGCCCTCTTTCAGGTAAGGGCCGGCTTCGCCGACGATATCGCGGCTTAACTCTTCCTGCTCGTAGCTGTCTTGGTTCATGAAATGAAAGCTCGCCCCGTCGGCGTACAGGAATTGCAGATTCACCTTGGTGATATCCGCCGAGGGGATTTTATCGGCGGAGCGGAAAGATTTCTCGAAGGTAGCACCGGTAATGAGATTTTTGAGCTTGGTGCGCATAACCGCGCCACCTCGTCCCATCGCGATGTGAGACGAGTCAACTACTTGGTGGGGCGCTCCATCTATCTCGATCACAACGCCTTTTTTGAGCTCAGTGTGGCCGAGCACCGCCATTAGCGCACCACGAAGGGCAACAAGGCCAGGTGACGGGAACGTTTCAGGGCGATTGCGACACGTCGCTGGTGCTTCAGGCAGGTGCCGGTGCGCTTACGGTTCTCGATTTTGCCATAACTGTTTAAGTAGCGCTGCAAAAGCTTAACATCTTTGTAATCGACGTCATCCAGCTTCTCGGCACAGAAACGACAGACTTTTTTACTGTAAAAATTAGCCATAATCTCTCCTTAAAATGGAATCTCGTCGAGATTGACCGGCTCATCATCGCCCAGGTCTTCAATCACGACATCTTTATCTTTTTTGGGGGCGGGTGTGCTCGCTGGGGCTGCTGATTCGGTAGGGATCCTCTCCCCTCCCCCACTGCCCTCGCCAGGACGATCGAGGAAGTTAATATCGCTCGCCACAATTTCGGTACGCTGGCGCTTGACGCCGTCTTTTTCCCAGCTCTGGGTTTGCAGGCGCCCAACCACCATTACCTTACGGCCTTTACCGAGGTACTGGTTGGCCAGTTCGCCCAGCTTGCCCCATGCGACAATCTCATGGTACTCAGCTACCTCTTTGCGCTCACCACTGCCATCCACCCAGCTACGATTGGTGGCCACCGCGAATGAGGCTACCGACTGGCCACCCGGAGTGGTGCGGAGCTCTGGGTCACGCGTCAGGTTACCCATTACAATTGCCTGATTAAAACTCTTCGCCATTACACCTCCTCCGCGGCTACGGCAGCCGCTGGCTTAGTTGATTTTTGTCGCTTAGCAACCGCGGCCGGGCGCTGCAGTACCAGCTTGTTTACCAGCAAAAAGCGGATCACCTCTTCGGTGATAAGCAGCTGAGACTCGAGCTCGCGTACTTGGTTGGGCGGGAGCTCGAGGTCAAAGTAAACGTACATACCAAACTGCTGTTTTTTAATCGGATAGGCTAGGCGCTTCTTGCCCCAGCTATCACGCTTGACAACCTTGCCCTTAACGCCCGCCACGAGCTTTTCGAGCTTGGCGATGGGAGTGTCCACATCGATCTCAAGATCGGGGTGCAACACCACCACTAATTCATATGATTTCATAGGCTTCCTTTCTATGGAATCCGGTGACCCGGATGCTGTCCAGCGCGCCGGAGAGCAAAAAGGTTAATTTGATTCCATGTGACTATACTACGACATAAAGATTAAATCAAGATTAAACGGTGCAATAATGGAGCGATCTCGCTACAATGTTGGCATGTATTTACTTGCCAACCAGCTGAAGGAGCTGGCGGTCATGAGCCTTCAAACGGGGCAGCCCATCGCTGTCGTGAAGCGGCCCATCATTAATGAGCACAACCTTGAGGTGGTAGCGCTGCAGTGTGATGTGGGGCGACGGCGCAAAGCTAGTGTCATTTTGATGCGCGATGTGCGCCAGTTTGCCGCCGATTGCGTTATCATCGATTCTTTTGACGATATCGAGGATGCTGGTGAGATTGTGCGGTTGGGCGAGGTGATGAAACGCCGTTTTGATCCAATCGGCAAACAGGTTGTCAGCGAGGGCGGCCAAAAGCTTGGTAAGGTTGAGGACTACACCATCAATCTTAAAACCTACATGCTCCAAAAGCTGTACGTCCACCAGTCGCTCATGAAAAGTATTCTGTTCAACAGCTTGGTAATTGACCGCACCCAAATTATTGATGTCAGCCAGAAGCAGTTCACCGTGAAAGATGCTGTCGAAACCGAAGCTCCCCTAGCGCAAGCCCTCCCTCACAGCCCTAAATAAGCATTGCCGCTTCAAAGCGCTTGCGCTATCATAGGCTTAATGTGTAGGTGGTCCACTTGTTAGTCGTAACATTGCTGTGGTTGGTGGCATTCGGTTTGGCATACCGAGTTTTAGCCGCTAACTAGTAGGCTCGCCTTCGAGCTGTTCTAAGGCGGCCTTAACGGTATCGTAGCGAAAGCCTTTGCCACCAAGGTACTGAATGAGTTTGCGCTGATCATCGTAGCGATGCATCAGCCGTTTTGTTTTGATAAGCGTGCACACCGCTTCAATCTCTGTGCCCTCGCCTACCGCGACAAGAACTTTATCAATCATATCTGAGGCTATGCCTTTTTGCATGAGCTCAGCCTTAAGTTGCTGACGGCTCCTAGGATTAAACTGAAGGCGCTCCTCTACCCAGGTGTTGGCAAAGTCCTCATCATTGATCAATTGGCGACGCTCTAGTTCAGCCGCAAGCTGCTCAATCATCTCGTCGTCGTACTTCTTGCCGCGCAGATAAGTGACAACCTCCCAGCGGCTTCGGGGCCGTAAGGCAATATAGCTGTAGGCTCGATCAAGAGCTTTGCCAAATTCCGAGGTAGACTGGAGCTCTTCTAAGCGATCTTCTGTGACGACGTCGCCAGATCGCAGGGCGGCATCAATGAGCTCTAGCTCAGAGAGTGACAGACGGTATTTGTCATCAACGTAGATTGAGTAGCGGTCTTTCCGACGCTGCTGCTGCGTGATCCTCGTAATGGTCGGCACAACCGAGCCAGTACCTTAAACGGCAGCCGCTTTGCGCACTGCGGCATCAAGCTCTTTTAGCGCCGCTTTGTGTTCTTCAAGATAGGCCTTTGCTGCCTCTCTACCCTGGCCCATTTTTTCATCTTTATACTCGTACCAAGCTCCACTCTTTTTAACGAGCTCGTACTTAACGGCTAGCTCAAGCAGATCGCCGGAAGTGGAAATGCCAAGGTTATACATAATATCGAACTCCGCGGTACGGAACGGAGGCGCAACCTTATTTTTAACCACCTTGACCCGAACTTTGTTGCCAATAACACGGTCACCGTCCTTGATCTGCTCGGTGCGACGAATGTCGAGGCGAACCGAGGC
Source organism: Candidatus Saccharimonadales bacterium (assembly GCA_030150485.1). Lineage (GTDB taxonomy): Bacteria > Patescibacteriota > Saccharimonadia > UBA4664 > SCTI01 > JASLFZ01. The sequence continues at coordinate 4,984 of JASLFZ010000039.1, forward strand.
GTAGTATTTGAGGGCTTGGCCGCCAGCAGTAGTCTCAGGGTTGCCAAACATGACGCCAATCTTCATGCGCAGCTGATTGATAAAAATTACGGTGGTGTGAGACTTACTGATCACACCGGTTAACTTACGCAAAGCCTGACTCATTAAACGGGCTTGCATACCCATTTGGGCGTCGCCCATGCTACCCTCAATCTCAGCGCGCGGCACCAACGCCGCCACCGAGTCAACCACAATAATGTCGACGGCGTTTGACCTTACGAGGGTCTCCGTAATCTCCAGGGCTTGCTCGCCCGTATCAGGCTGGGATACCAAAAGATCTTCTAGATTAACTCCGATCCGGCCTGCATACTCCGGGTCTAAGGCGTGCTCAGCGTCGACAAACGCGGCCAGCCCACCTCGCTTTTGGACCTCTGCCACCGCGTGTAGCGCCAGAGTGGTTTTACCGCTCGACTCCGGGCCATAGATCTCGAGGATACGTCCTTGGGGGTAGCCTCCGCCCAGAGCTAAATCAAGCGATAGACTGCCGCTGGGAATCATTTTGACGTCAATCTTATGGGCATCACCCAATTTCATGATTGAGCCGCTCCCAAACTGTTTCTCAATTTGGCTAACAGCTAAATCAACCGCTTTAAGGCGAGCCGCCTTTTCCCCTTTATTGACCTCTTCCACGCGTCCCTGCTTGTTTTTTAGTGCTTCTGCCATTGTAGCATGCCTCATTTAGGTTTATCTGATTAGTACTTACTGTAGCGGACCAATATTAAATAATTCTTTAGACCCAGTACTTTTTATACTAACCGAACATAAACCGAACTGTCAAGTCGCTTGTGTTTTTGAGATTTCGCAGTATTATCAGAGCAGCCCACTACAAGAAGGGAGTACCATGGCAAGCTGCATAGTGACCATCGCCGAGATGCGCGAGCATCCGGCTCTCGGCACCGCGTGCCTGAACTTGATGAAGTACCTCGCCGACACGCGGACCGACCAGAACCTGAGCCGCACGAACGCCAAGCGCGTCGTGAAAGAAATGGTGCGCTCCGCAGAGCTTCAGCAAAAACGTTCAAGGAGGGCTGCGGGGATTTCTCCACGCACTCGCTCACCTAACCGTCGCCCCCAGCTACGCCACAGCATTGCACCATAAAAGGCAGCGACACACCCCATGGGGCTCAGGCACGGATGCCTGGGTCCCGCTTTTTTACCGGTAGTTTTGAAAGTCGAGCGGGAATTCGAGATCTTGAGCCTTAAGGAGTGCCATTATCCCCTGCAAATCATCTTTACTCGTGCTCGAAACGCGCACCATATCGCCCTGGATCTGAGCCTTTGCCTTAGGATATGAGTCGCGAATCAGCTTAGTAAGCTTTTTGGCCTTATCCTGGTCAAGGCCCTTTTTAAAGGGGACGCT
>JASLFZ010000056.1 GCA_030150485.1 Candidatus Saccharimonadales bacterium
ATTTTTAATCCCAAAACCCTCAACGTAATCGGTGCTGGGGTGGCACTGAATCCCAAAACCCTGTTGCGGGAAATTGGCGAGCTTGAGCCGCGCGGCGTCAGCTTCGATAATCTCGTTATTAGCCCCAAGGCGCACCTGGCCTTTGAGTACCACCAGTTTATCGATCAGCACCAGGAGGAGTTACGCGGCAAAGACCGCATCGAGACCACCAAGCGGGGCATCGGGCCCACCTATATGGATAAGGCTGAGCGCATCGGTCTGCAGGCGCGTTTACTGTTGCGACCGGACGTACTTCTCGAAGAGCTGAACAAAGTTCTTATTCACAAACGCCAGCATTTAGATATGGATGATCCGGTGCTGCACGCCGAATATTACGAAGATTTGGTGCACGAGGCCTCGGCTGCGCTTAATGAGTATATCCGCCCGACCGAGCCGCTGGTCGAGAAATACCTGCAAAAGGGGAGCCGGATTGTGCTTGAGGGTGCCCATGGCACCCTGCTCGACCTGGATCACGGCACCTACCCGATGGTAACCGCCAGTAACTCGACCGTCGGTGGCCTTCTAGTTGGTGCCGGGCTGCCGCCCCTCGCACTCACCAAGGTTGTGGGTATTTTTAAGGCCTACCAGACGCGCGTGGGCGCCGGCGGCATGCCCACCGAGCTGACCAACCAGCTCGGTGACACCATCCGCGAAAAAGGCCACGAGTTTGGCACCACTACCGGCCGTCCCCGTCGCATCGGCTACTTTGATGGCGTGGCCGCTCGCTACGCCCATCGCATTAACGGCTTTACTGACATTGCCATTACCCGCATTGATACGCTGGCCGATGTTGGCGACCTTAAGCTGTGCGACCGCTACACCACTGCCACCGAGCCCTGCGACTTCCAGACCGATAATGCGCTGCTTGCCGACTGCCAGCCCCACTACAAGCCCTACAAAGGGTGGCAGGAGGCCGAAATTGAGGGAGTTACCACCTATGAGGCGTTGCCGGATAGCGTCAAAACCTATAGTGATGCTATTGTGAGCTGCATGCCCGGCGCCAAGCTCAGCTTTGTCGGTGTTGGCCAATCCCGCGACCAGCTGATTATTTGCTGACGCCGCCCAACTTTTTTACACACCGCTCAAAGTAAACAAAGTTAACACATTGTAAACTTTGTTTACTTTGAGCAGAGGGGTGCTAACCGTCGAGCTGACAGCCTAGATGACGTGGCGGCTATAAACGTACTTCTTCAGGTCAGGGTTCTGCTGAATAAACGCCTTAACCTGGGCGCGCAGCGTTTCCAACGCTTGTTTGCGGGCGGTACCCGTCAGTTTCATATCGTTTTGTCGGGTGGTCAAAAAACCCAGAATAGTGGTTTCCTGCGCCGAAGTTAGTTTGTCCGCTGCAACCGCCGCGTCTAACTTGGTTTTTGCCTTATTGTAACGATCGTTTTGGCTCGTGCTGCGGTGCTGATTAATCACATTTTGCACGTCAGCCGTTTGCAAATGAAAGGTGTCGGCAATCTGTTGCGCCAAACTACTGGGCTGGCTACTTGCGGCCGAGGCCAGCCCCGCACCTAAGGCAACGCTGCCGCCCAGCACCGCTACGCTGGTAGCTCCGATTAGCATCTTTTTGGAAATTTTCATAATACTCCGTCACTTATCAGCTAAAAATGTACCAAACCAACCTGAGAGAATGCTTATTGTGGTGCGCAAAAGAGGGGAGTAGAGTAAGGGCATGAACCGTAAGTTGCTCGTTTGGCTTGGCGTCACCGCAATCATCATCCTTATCTTTGGCACGGCGTATGGTCTGGCACAGCAGGATTGGCGGATGAGCGCTAATATCCCGCTGATTACCGCCGCCGAAACCGCAGCTTATCAGGTTGAAAAGGGGGTTACGCCGGCACGGGCGGTTGGCTCGCGGGTTGATCCGTTGGCTACGCATCAGCTGTTCGTGAGCGTGTATGCCAGCAACGGCCAGCTGCTGGCATCCTCGGCGCGTATCAACGGAGCGATTCCTCAGCTTCCGCCGGGCGTTCTGAGCTACGTTCATCCCTGGCAGCAGCACCGCTTTACTTGGCAGATGGCTGATGGCCAGCGCTTTGCGACCGTCGCTACCGCGGTTGCGCGCGGCAATACGCTGACGGGTTACGCCATAGCGGCCCAGCACCTGGATTACGTTGAAAGCGAGGAGACGCACGCCGCCGACCTCGCCTTGATCGGCTGGGCCCTAAGCCTTATTGTGCTCACCGCTACTGTCTTCGTTTTCTACCCGAGTCCAAAGTAAACAAAGTTAACACATTGTGAACTTTGTTTACTTTATCTTGGGGTGCAAAGCGGTCCGTCAGACGGTTTAGCCGCGCTTTCTCAGCTGTTCCCGAATATAAGCCTCTAGATCGTCACCAATCTCGGCGTGGGCCAGCCCGAAATCAACCATCGTCTTCAAATACTCCAACTTGTTCCCGGTGTCATAGTAGCGCCCATTTTTAATTTCGGTGGCCAAGATCGTTTCGCCCTTGTCGATCATGCGCTGCATGATCGCTTGAATGTAAAACTCGTTTTCGCCTGCATGAACCCGCTCAGCCTCTCGGATATGCTCAAAAATAGTGGGCGCAAACAAATAGCCACTAACGCTAGCTAAATTAGAGGGCGCTTTGGCCTTACCTGGCTTCTCAATAATCGTGCTCATTTTGACGAGCCCGCCCTCAATCTCTTCACCGTCCACAAACCCGTACCGCTCGTAATCGGCATCCTCGGAGGTGCGGATACAGGAAATCACGCTGGTTTGGTGCTGCTCGTACAGCTCCACCATCTGGCGAAACCGGCCAGGCGTGGCCTTAATAAAATCATCGCCGTAGGTGTAAATTACCGGCTCGTTGCCAATCAGGTGCTCGGCGTTCATGAGCGGCGTGGCGTTGCCGTAAGGCCCCTTTTGGCGCACGTAAATAAAGGTCGCCAGGTTGGCAATATCTTGCAGCTCTTTAAGCAAGCGCTGCTTTTCGGCCCCACCGTCTCGCAGCGTACTGGTAAGGTCGCTCCCGGGAATATCAAAGTGGTCCTCGATCGAGCGCTTGGTGTAGCCGGTCACAATGACGATATCCTCAATGCCCGCCTCCACCAGCTCCTCGACAATATACTGAATAATCGGCTTATCGATGAGCGGCAGCATCTCTTTGGGCATGGCTTTTGTCTGAGGTAAGAAACGGGTGCCCATTCCGGCGGCGGCGATAACGGCTTTGCGAACTTTCATGGTAGATATGATAGCGGCTTCGGCCGCAGAATGCGACCGCCCGGGCCGTGCTAGTATTTTGATATGCCGCACATCCATACTGAACCCGGACAGGCTGATTTTACCACCAGCGCCTACATCGTGTGCGCGGGCAAGGTGTTGCTACGCAAGCACGATAAGTATGGCATTTGGATTAGCGTGGGTGGCCACATTGAGCTCCACGAAGACCCCAACGTTGCAGTGATCCGCGAGGTCAAAGAGGAGGTTGGTCTGGACATTACGCTGCATCGTCCTCATCCGCATCCTTACTCCGACACCGAGCAGCACTGGGAGTTGATCCCGCCCCAGTTTTTGAACCGCCATCATATCACCCCCGAACACGACCACATCGATTTGGTGTATTTGGCCACCTCCAGCACCCAAGACGTCATCCCGGAGCGGCCGGAGGATGAGTGGCGCTGGCTGACGCGCGCCGAGGTCGAGCACAACGACCTGAACCTAATGGATTCCGTTCGTTACTACGCCTTAACCGCGCTCGACATACTAGGGGAGGGGGTGTGAGCAGCCAGCCAGCGCTCGACCAGCCCTACGGCGATGATGTGCGCCAAAAGTTCGATATGTATCCCGGCCACGGGAGCTCCGCCGATACCTTTATTATCTTCGTTCATGGCGGCTCTTGGCGCCGGGGCGATAAGCATAGCTATCGTTTTGTCGGCCGCACCCTGGCGCATATGGGGTACACGACCGTTATCCCGAACTACCGGCTCTACCCGAACGTCACCTTTCCGGCTTACATTGAGGACGTCGCTGCCGTAGTGTGGCATGTCGCCCAAAACCATAGTTCCAAGCGGCTCATTCTGATGGGCCACTCTGCCGGCGGCCACATGGCGGCGGTGCTAGCTCTCGACGCCCAGCGCTACCTCAAGGGCGCCTCGAGACCCCACATCGATGCTTTCATCGGCCTCGCCGGCGCGTATAACCCTCAAGTGTGGCCGCGCAATGCCGCTTTCGGTAGCGCCGAGCCGCGTCTATGGACGCCGCTTCAGCTAGTAACGCCAGCCGCGCCCCCAATGCTCCTGCTCCACGGTCGCCTCGATACTACCGTGCGGCCCTCCCAAACCCTGGCGCTCGCCGAGGCCGTCACCGCTGCCGGTGGCCGCGCTGAGGTTCACCTTTATGGGTTTATGGAGCACTTTGCTGCACTGCTGCCATTTGTGCCCGGTTTTCGCTTTTACTCTACCATCCGCCACGATATCCGCCACTTTATCACCAGCCTCTAGGAGCTGGTGCACTTTTGACCCAACAAATGGGTAAACAAAGTTAACAATCTATAAACTAAGTTAACACACCGAAGAGATAGTAGTGCTGGTAAAACTCTTCCATTGATATTTATATATAAAGTGATATAATATGGCAGTTCCCGTAATTCGTCTCCTAGGAGAGCACATGTTTCGGTCGTTCCTCAAGATTCTGCGGTACCTGGTACCAAATGCCATCTCGGCCTCTCGGGCGGCCGGTCTCTACTACGTCCCCAAACTGATGGAAGAAGACCATTGGGAGGATTTGCTGGCCTACGACAACTACGCGCTCATCTCTGGCCAACTCGATGGGATAGCCGCGCGAAAGCTAAAAGCCGCTTCGCCCTTTGGTCGATGGTGGAACGTTACCGCCGATCGTTTGTTCGTCATGGGGCACATCATCGGGCTCCATCGTCGCAATGTGCTCTCGCTCTATGAGGCCATCTGCCTTTCGGCAGCACTGTTCCTTCCGGAGTACACTATCGGCAAGCTGTATGCACCGATTACCGACATGACCAATGGAGCGCTCTGGGTCTTGGTGGCGACACTGGTGCTGATCGAGATTAACGACAACACCGATCTTCCGCTGGAGGACCTCAAGTGGCATGTGGGGGCAGCAACCGCCACTCAAGTGGTTGCGTTGATCCGCAGGACCGAGCCGATCCAGCGCCTTAAAAGCGGCATCGTTGGGCGCAACCTGCGTGAGCCAGTCATCTGACAAAACGATTTACGGGACACCCGTCCCCGACGGAGCACACCAGCTTCAGTCGGGGACGCACCCTGCACTTATTAAATCCGCCCTTCCCATTCCGCTTCTGGTGTGGTACAGTATTCTCGCTAGAATAAGCTGCTAATGGTGCCCTGAAAAGCGCCCGGTCTAGGTCTAAACTAAATAGTTTCGTGTGAGGCGCAGCTAACTGGAATTATCGCCAGCTTACCTCTTAGAAACAGGAGAAAGGTAAGTAATGGCAACTAAGTTATTCGTAGGCTCTTTAGCCTACAGCGTCACCGATGACGAGCTCCGCGCTACTTTTGAAGCAGTCGGCACCGTTGAATCGGCTAAAGTTATCACCGACCGCGACACCGGCCGCTCACGTGGTTTTGGTTTCGTTGAGATGACGAACGACGACGAGGCCCAGGAGGCTATCAAGCAGCTCAACGAAAAAGAGTTGAGTGGTCGCCGCATTTTGGTTAACGAGGCTCGTCCCCAGCAGCCCCGCTAAACATTTTGTGTTCAGTCGCTAAGAACGCCCTTCGGGGCGTTTTTAGGTTGGGCGAGACGTATTGAATAACCATTGTGCTCACGCTATAATACGTCTAATGGAGGAACAAGCATCATCAGCGGGGTCGCCCAAGGGCGCAGGTAGCGGCGCTAGCAAGAGCGCTCACGTAATTGACCTACGCCAAGCCACCAGCCGCCCCGCTCCAGCACCTGTCCGGCCGCTGCGGCGGGCTCCCGTGCGCAAGAAGCCTGCTCCCGCTGTGGCGGCGCCCAAGCCCATCGCTACGCCATACGCCCAGGCTGCCGCACCCACCAAGAGTGCACCGAAAGCGGCCGTTGCAGCTAACGTTGATGAGGTGCCAGCGGACTTTTTTGATGCCCCGCCGACCCGCCGCCGGTTTTGGCCCGCCTTTTGGCGCTTCTTACTGCTCTTAATTATCCTGGTACTGGTGGTTTGCGGGGGAGTGTATCTCTACCTTAAGTTTTATCACACCTAACCATGCAGGCTGCCACTACCTCTAGCTGGTTAGATCGTTTTACTCTTTTGCTGCTTGTTACCATCCTTGCCGCTCCCGTAACCTATCTCGAAATTACGCAGCCAAGCTGGCACCAAATCCGCAGCGACACCCGCTCCATTACCAAGCTGGTCTCGCCCGCGCCCAAAGTCACAGCCACTCCGACGCTGCCGGCCACCTCGGTAACAACCGTGCATGGCACTACGGCGCCTCCAGCGCAAGCCAAAACCGCGACCACGAGCGCGCCGGTCAATTTGCGCGCCTCAAAATCGGTTAACTCGGCTATTTTGACTCAGATTCCTTCAGGCACAAGCGTGCAACTGGGGAGCGACATCGATGCCACCTGGCAGAGCGTGACCTACCAAGGTAAAAGCGGCTACATTTACCGCGCATATCTGGAATATTGAGCATACCGCTTACGCTGAGCGGAGCCTGATTTTTCCATCCAAAATTAACATAACTAACATGCGGCACTTATGTAATAAGCGCTAATGTAACCCTAGGCGGCGTGGACGATACTGAGCCTTACAATAGTAACTAATGGGGTGACTAGTTATGAGCAACACACGCGGTCGGCGCATCAAACAATTAAAGGCCAATCCGTATGAAGATCCAGAGGTCTTTTACATGAGCCTGGAGGAGGCTAAAGAGGCCATCGCCAGTAAGTATGAGTTTCTGGCTGAGCGGATTGATCGAGCTAAACCAAGGCGGGCTCGACCGACTGGCAATTAGCGGCCTCCGGCGCCTTAGTTTTGTCGCAACCTAGGGCAGATAATAGGTCGCACGGATGCGGCTCAGGGTTAGCAGCCCGCCCGCGGACTGGATGGTGCCGGGATTGGTGGTGACGGCCGTCACGAAACCAGCCTGGCTCACCAAATTAAGTGTGGTATTGGTGTAGCCACCGTCTGGATAGGCGAAGTCGTCCACGCTGTGGCCCAGCTGCTGCTCAAGCTGCTGCTTGCCCTGATCAATCTGGAACTGCTGGACGGCGACCGGCTGCTGGGCTAAATCAAGATGGTCAACCGTATGCGAGCCAATGGTAAACAACGGGTTTTGATCCAGCTGGCGGATCTCGTCCCAGCTCATATAGGCATCGCCACAGCTTGCGTTGCTACGATTAGCACCAATGCAATAATTGCTCACCGCCCCACCATCAATAATGAAAAAGGCGGCCTTAAGGTTGTGCGCCTCCAAGTAGGGGATCACCGATTCCTGGGCCTCAAAGCCATCATCAAAGGTGATGATAACGGGCTTAGGAGGCAGGCTGGCGTGTCCGTGCAGCGCCGCCGCTAACAGGTCGAGCGTGATAGTGGTATAGCCACGTTGCTGGAGAACTTCCATTTGGGCATCAAAATCATCTGGCGGCTTGTGATAAATCAGAATTGGAACGTTGGCGCTGGCGGTTGCCGGGGTGCGTGGGGCTGCCGCCGCCAGCGCCGCCGCGTGCGCCGCCTTCGCCGCCGCTGCCGTAGCGGCATCGGCCGCCTGCTTGGCACTGATGGCGGCCGTTAGCTTGGGCTCATCGGCGGTCAGCTCTTGCTTCAGTTGTGCCATGAGCTGCTTGGCCTCGCTCCGGTTGCCGCTCTCTAAGCTGATTTGAATTGCAGCGAGCTCCTGGTTTAGGCCATCGGCAGGGGAAACCTGTACACCAGCCTGCGCCTGCGCTGCTTCTAGCGCGCTGGCCTGGGCACGCAAATCGCGGAGCTGGCCGTAGGAGTAATGATTAGACGGTTCGTCGCCAGTTGGCTGGCTGCTCATGCCTTGCAGCTGGGTAATATTGAGGGCCAGAGCCACAATTAGCAGCCCGAGCATGACCCCAAACGTCCCGCCAAGCTCACCGCGATAGCGCTGCCACCAAAGAGTTGGTGGCGCAGGGGGCAAGGTGCCGGCCACCTCACGTAACAGTGCCATCAGCGGCAGCGCCAGGAGCTGGACGGTTAGCTTAGAGGCGCTTGAGCGCCGAGAGCTTTTTTTGGCAGAGGACTTCTTGGTTTTTCGTTTAGCCATGGTGGTGTTTACATCCTATCATCACTCGGTTGGGCTCCCGCTTTCGGTGCCAAGTATGTCGCGACCGTAGCGATTGTACTCGTTAACATCGGCATTATATTGATTAATTTGGGCGTTAATCCCAGGCACCATCGCGTTATACTTATCGACCTCGCCGGCTTTCAGCAAAGCCTGCATGATTGCTTTAGTCTGGTTAATCTGTGTGCTCAGCTGAGTGACCTGCGTTTGCAAACCATCAAAAGCTTGCTCAAACTGGGCGTGATAGGCCACGAGCTGGGCTCGATTGCCCAGATAGCGGGCGTAGTTTGCTTCAAGCGTTGGGGGCAGTTTGGCGTACTCTGTCCCGAGCACCGAGTAGAGCTCGTCGTCGCGTTCTCCCGGCTCGGTTTGGGCGTAAATTTGCAGCTGGCTGGTGATATTGGGGTCGGTAATATGGGCTGCTACCTGCTCCATCTGGGCGTCTACTTGCTTGCGCTCACCCTGGCTCATACGCTGATAGACCGGGTGTAGCATCTCGTAGGCCGCCGTCACCACCATCTCGTTTTGGAGCGCCGGCTCGCTGACGTCCAATAGATAAATATGCTCGCTGGAGAGGTAGCAGCCCAGTTCGGCCACCTTATTATCGGTGATATTACAGTGCTGCACCATCTCCGTCCGGGTGGTCACAATTTGGGGGTTGGCGCGGTAAAACATGCGGCGGCCAGCCGGAGTTAGATGGGCCTGCGTAGCCAGCTGAGCGATGCGAGTAGGGGGCTTATAGGAACGCAAAAAGTACCAATCGCTCAGCGCGTAGCGATTAATAAACAGCGCGTAGTAAGTCACTACGCCAATAATAACCAACCCAAACGGTATCCACATGCGCTTAGCCATAAGCGTATTGTATCAGGAAGTACTCAGTTTAGCAGGTAGGGCTCGCGCTGCTGGCAGGCCGCACAGATGCCGGTGATCTCAAATGAGTGCGACTCGTGCCGAAAGCCCTGGTGCGCTGCCAGCGCCTCGATGCTGGCCTCAAAGCCCGCATCGTGAATGGTGGTGGTAACTCCGCAGCGGCTGCAGGCAATGTGGTGATGGTGCGGGCTGAAGGCGTCGGTTAGCTCCACCTTGCGCTCGCCGGCAATAACTACGTCTTGAACAATGCCGAGCTGGCGGAATAGAGCCAGCGTCCGGTACAGCGAGGCGGTATCAAGCTGGCCGGCCATTTTGATGTGCAACTGGCGCATAGTCAGCGCCGGGTTACCTTTTAGCACCTTAAAAACGGCTTGGCGCGGGGGAGTGTTGCGCAAGCCGGCGTCGCGTAAGAGTTCAAGCAAGGCGTAATCCATTGCAGTAGCATAGCGTTATTGCGAATTATTTGCAAATACAGTTACGCATCAGGTATACAGAGACTATGGAATTACGTTTCAATCGTACAGTTAGAGTAATGATTATTGTTGTCGCGGTAACTGTCGGGCTGGTGGTGCTCGGCGTGCAGGCCGCCCGCCGCGCCAGCGTCGCCAGTGGCAAGATCCAGGTGGTGGCGGCCGAAAACTTCTGGGGGAGTATTGCCGCCCAAATTGGTGGCACTCATGTGCGGGTCACCTCCATTATTAGCGATCCTAACGCCGATCCGCACCTCTATGAGTCGGACGCTCGCGATGCGGCGGCGGTTGGCAGCGCCCGCCTTGTTATCGAAAACGGGCTGGGCTACGACGATTTTATCGATAAGCTGCTGAACGCCGCGCCCAGCAGTCGGCGCTACGTGCTGTCGGCCCAAAAGATTTTAGGGATTACCGGGACTGACCCTAACCCGCACATCTGGTATGACACCTCGCGCGTCCCGATCGTGGCCGCCGCCATCGGGCACCAGCTTGCCACCGCCGACCCAGCCAACGCGGCTGCCTACGCCACCAACCTGGCTGCATTCGACGTCTCGCTGCAGCCCATCAGCGCTACCGTTGCCGCCATCAAGCACCAGTATGCTGGCACCCCCATAGCGTACACCGAGCGGGTTCCTGGCTATCTGTTGGCGAGCGCTGGGCTCGCGATCAAAACCCCGCCCGGTTTTGCCAGTGCCATCGAAGATGGCAACGAGCCCAGCCCGGCCGATGCGGCTGCCATGGATAGCCTCATTACCACTCGCAGCATCAAAGTCTTGCTTTATAACGCCCAAGCTACTAGTGCCGTGACGGAGCACATCAAAACCCTGGCCAAGCAGGCTGGTATCCCGATTGTGGCGGTTACCGAGACGCTGCCCACCAACCAACCGACCTACCAGGCGTGGCAGCTGAGCCAGGCCCAAGCATTACTTGCAGCGCTCGGTGGCAAGAACTCATAATGAGCTTATGAAAACGTTGACGGCTAACCCGGTTGTGCTGCGCGATGCCTCGTTGTATTACGGGGCGCGATGTATTTGGCATGAGCTTAATCTGACAGTCAAGCGAGGGGAGTTTATCGCGGTACTGGGCCCCAACGGCTCGGGTAAAACCAGCCTGTTGCGGGCCTTATTGGGGCTGCAGCCGCTAGTGGGTGGAGAGATAGAGGTTTTGGGGCGTCGCCCCCGCCACGGCAACCGCGCCATCGGCTACATTCCGCAGCAAAAGACCTTTGATGCTAACCTGCCGGTGCGCGGGCGGGATTTGGTCGGCTTTGGACTTAATGGTCGTCGCCTCGGCTTTGGGCGGGGGAATGCGAGTGCGGTTGAGGCGGCCATCGCGGCGGTGGGCGCCGGCGATTTTGCTGATAAGCCGCTGGGGCGGCTGTCCGGCGGCGAGCAACAGCGCTTGCGGGTCGCCCAGGCGCTGGTAGGCGACCCGCAGCTCTTGCTGTGCGACGAGCCCTTGCTCTCGCTCGATCTCTCCCAGCAACAGGTGGTCAGCGAGCTGATTGATCGCCGCCGCCGGGAGGCCCATACGGCGGTTATTTTTGTCACCCACGATATTAACCCGGTGCTACCCATCGTGGATCGTGTCCTGTACTTGGTGGCCGGGAGGTGGGTGATAGGCGCGCCGCAGGAGATACTCACGAGCACCACGCTGAGTCAGTTGTATGACGCACCGGTGGAGGTGTTGCGTATTAAAGGTCGCATCATCGTGATGGGTGGCGGCGAGGATTTGCACACGGAGCCGGGCGCGCACCATCATCACCACGGAGCCCGCCATGAGTAACCTGCTTCTGTACCTGGGCCAGCCCTTTGCCCAGCACGCGCTGTTGGCTGCAACCTTGGTAGCACTAAGCTGCGGGTTGATTGCGCCCTTTGTAATTAACCGCGGTATGGCCTTTGCCGTCCACGGTATCAGCGAGCTGGCCTTTACCGGCGCCGCGACCGGCCTACTACTCGCGAACAATCCCATCGCCGGCGCCCTGGTTGGCGGCCTAATCGTGGCGGTGATTATGGGATTGCTGGGAGTGCGCGAACGGGAGCGCGACTCTTCCATCGGCGTCATTTTGGCCTTTGGTTTAGGTCTCGGCATTTTGCTGCTCAGCTTTTATCGCGGTTTTGCCACGGAGGCCACCAACATCTTGTTCGGTAATATTTTTGGCGTTAGCAGCGGCCAGCTCCTGCTGCTGCTCGCAGTAGGGGTGGCGGTGATTTTGGCGCTGGCCACGCTGTACCGCCCGCTCCAGTTTGCCTCGATCGATGCCGAGGTGGCCGAAGCCAAGGGCGTGCCTACGCGGCTGCTCGGCATCGCCTTTTTGCTCATTCTGGCGCTCACCGTCACCGCTGCCGCTCAGATTGTCGGCACGCTACTGGTGCTGAGTCTCGCTATCACGCCGGCCGCCGCCGCCATGCGCCTTTCGGCGCGGCCTATTGCGGTAGCGGCTCTTTCCGTCCTTTTCGCAGTGCTAGCGAGCGATGGCGGCTTGCTGGCAAGCCTGGCGGCCCCAACTATCAAGCCGAGTGTTTTTATCACCTTCATTAGCTTTGGAATTTACGCGCTGAGCCGCTTATCCCGCGTGCGCAGCTAGTCACCTCTGCGCTATAGTAGGGAGGTGCCTATTCCAACTCTCATTATTGATTTTGATAGTACGTTCGTCAGCCTCGAATCGCTTGATGAGCTGGCGCAGCTCGCGCTGGCCGATAATCCCCAGCGCACCGAGATTATGGAGCAGCTCTCCAGTCTGACCGATCTCGGAATGGAGGGTAAGATCGGGTTTGGTGAGTCGCTCCAGCGTCGCCTGGCCATGTTCCGCGCCAATCGCACGCATGTGCAGGCGCTCATTGAGCTGCTGCGGGAGAACGTTACGCCATCCATCCGGCGCCACCAAGACTTTTTCCGTTCTAACGCCGACTGCATTTATATTATTTCGGGTGGTTTTGCCGACTACATTTGGCCGGTCGCCGAGCAGTTTGGCTTGGCCAAAGACCATGTGCTGGCCAACCACTTTACCTTTACGGCTGATGGCGACATTAGCGGCTGCGACCGGACCTGTCCTCTTGCCAACGACGATGGCAAGCCCAAGCAGGTAGCCGACATGAACCTGCCCAGCCCGGTGTATGTGATTGGCGACGGCTACACCGACTACCAAATTAAGGCCCGTGGCTACGCCGACAAGTTCTTTGCTTTTAATGAAAATGTCAGCCGCTCCACCGCCGTAGAGCAGGCCGATGGCGTCCTTACCAGTTTCGACCAACTTATCCCTAAGCTCGCCTAAGGCTTTAGACTAGCCTGCCTTGGGCGGCCCGACGGCCTACCAGCATGCGCTGCTTTCTCCAGGTGCGCCGGTCAATGATCTCCAGCGCGGTGAGACCGTTCATCACAATCAAGTAAAGTGGCAAAATCAGCGTAGCCAAATGCCAGCTACCAACCGCCAGCGCGCCCGCCATACTAGCCAGCCCCATCAGTACCCACGTCGACAGCGTTTCCGAGTAGGGCGCTCGCCACACCTTCGCAATGGTCAACCAGTTTCCTAAGAAGTCGACGCAGATAATAACAATCAGGGCTGCCAGCGGATCGTGGGTCAGTTTCCATAACCCAATACCCGCTACGGCGATTACGAGTGAGACAAGGTCTACCATCTTAAAGTGGCCGTAGCCGAACCGGATCGAAAGGAGCGCCACCGAAAAGTTACCAGTCAGCAACGTGCCGGTAAGTAGCAGCGACCAAGTGGCTCCCGCCGCCACCTGGGCGGCAAAGGCGCCGATCATCAAAAATGTCCAAATCCACCAGGTTGACCGCTCCGGTTTAGCCTTGCCTCGCACAATCGCCCTAACGTAAGGCCCAAACGCGCACAGATTCAGCGCGGCGGAAGCGCCTCCAAGTACTGCTAAAGTGGTCATGCTCATACCGCGATTGTAGCAGAGTGCTTCGGGCTTTTCTTTTTGCAGATCTGCCCATTGAATCGCCGGCCGGCATGGGCTAATCTAAACAGGCTCTACTTCGGGTCGTTTGCGGCTTAACCGCCGCCAGCGACGTCAATCGCGACTAGGAGAGTTCTCGTGAAAAGCTGGCTCAAGCCCTATCGGGCGCGCTTGCGCTATCTCAAGTATGTCCTGTTGATGATGGCCGCGCTGACGCTCGGCCTCCTGGCGCCAGCAGCTGGCGCCAACTCGCAGTACACCGGTCAGAATCCCGTTCAGACCGGATGCACCAACGGCGCCCAGAACATCGGTGGCAAAAGTACGGTTCGCATGAATGAATTCAGCGCGACCATCGAAATCCTGAACTCGCCGGCCTGCCCTTATGCGGTGTGGGTGGCGCTCAACGTTAGCTCAGGCGCCAACGGCCAATATCAGGTCAAAATCCACCTAAGCGGCGGCAATTCGGGCGAATCTGTCACGTTGGAAGAAGTGGTAAGGAGCTCGCTGGTTCAAACCCCGATGTTGAACGCCGAAGGCGGCTGTATCAATGCGGAAGTCTCGATCAGTAACCTCAGTGGCACGAACCGCAGCATCGAGAAGTACGGGTTGTGTGGCGAGGTCTTCGTCCTTCCGGAATCGACTTCACCAGGAGAACAGCCCCCGTCGGAACCGCCCAGCTGGCCACCTCCGGTTGAATCGTTCCCGCCGGGCCAGACCACCACAACGACGACAACGATAACCACGACCAGTTCTGGTAGCACCACAATAACCTCGTCGAGTACTGCCGGATCAACGGTGCCAATCGTGGCCCCGCCAAACAATCCGCCGTCCCAGTATCATTCGGTCAAACACCGGCGATGCTGGGGCAAGCATCACCACCGCATCAAGTGCCCCCGGCACTCAAAGCACAAGAAGCACTGACCCGCTGACTACAGAGCGCCAACCGCCGGCCTCGTGGTCGGCGGGCGTTCTGTTTTATGAAGCCGAGGGGAGCGATACCATCCAGTCGTTATGGTCAGCATCCTTACCGGTCCCCACATCTTGCAGCATCGCTCGCAGCCGCTCAGTTAGAGGCTTAGGCTCGGGCAGACTATATTGCTCAATCTGGTTGACCGGTGTTATGTGGGCGGCGGTGCCGCTCAGAAAAACCTCATCGGCGATCAGTAGCTCAGACTTATCAACCGGACGCTGCTCAACCTCGATTCCAGCCTCTTGGGCTAGCTCAATAATGCTGCGGCGCGTAATGCCCTCAAGTACATCCTGCGCAACATCGGGAGTAATCAAGCGGCCGTCGCGCACAATGAAAATGTTCATGGCGCTGGCCTCCGCCACCTTCCCGGCCGTGTTTAGAAGAATAGCCTCGTCGTAGCCTCGCGCGTGCGCTTCGGTTTTGGCCAGCGCCGAGGTCACGTAAGAACCGGCAATCTTACCACGCAGCGGCAGCCCACGGTCCTCGCCACGTAGCCAAGAAGAGAAGCAGCAGCGCACCCCTGCGGTGGGCAGGTAGTTGCCCATAAGAAGTCCGTAAACGAGGAAGTCGTGCTCCACTTCATGCA
>JASLFZ010000020.1 GCA_030150485.1 Candidatus Saccharimonadales bacterium
CGAGATCTTCGCTACATTAAAGTAGATGAAGGCAGCAGCGCCAATGATAGCAATTAAAACTGTGAAGCCGAGCCACTTTAAGGCTCGGCGCCAATGCGGCCAGCTCGGAAAGCGGCGACGCGGCGGCTTAGGCGACCGCCCATCGTCACCGCCCAGATCTTCTTGATTGATAATCAGTTCTTCGTGCATATGCTTAATTTATTGTACCAAATCGCACGGTCTGCGCCAGTAGTGGTTATGCTAAAATAGACCCATGAGTACCGCTGCTGCATCAGGAGAATCCAAAACCAGCGCCGATGATCGCATGTCCCAAGAGCGATCTGCCGCCAGCAGCGCCGCCACCAGCGGTATCCCCTACTTTGACACCCGCACCTTAGAAAAGATTGAGAAGGTGCAAGATAAGATCGATCTGGATACGCTGCATCAGTACGGCGTGGCGCCCTTGCACCGCTACAATGAACACAGCATCGAGCTGGGTCTGACCGACGCCACCGATCGCTCTAAGTTACCGGAGCTCCAATCTACCGTGCCGGGCGTACAGCTGACCTTTAAAACCATTTCTAAGGCTGGCTACAACCACATTCTGAATCAGGTTTACTACGCGATGTTCCAGCAGGAACGAGACGGTAACTTTAAGGTCTTTGGCGAAAAGTTAGCTGTAGCCGCCCCGAAGCAAGCCTTTCAATACATCGCCCAGCTGGCGCACTGGTTGGGGGCGTCCGATATCCACATTGAGCCCCAAACCGATTGCGCCCGGATTCGCTTTCGCCTTGATGGCGTCCTCCATCTGATCACGACGGTCGGCCTCGAAAGCTACAAGATATTCTTGAGCGACCTGCAAACCCAGGCGGAGATTAAGTGGGGCTCAGACCAGCCGCAAAGTGGTCGCATCAGCTACAACTTGATGACCCACAGCGCTAACGTGATTTCGGTCAGTATGCGCATCGAGACCATACCGACCTTCCATGGGGAAGAGATCGTGGTGCGGCTGTTTAACAACGAGGCGCCCAATCTCCATCTGGAAAAGATGGGCTTCACCGCGGCACAGGTCAAGCTGCTTGAAGGCGTTATTATCCACCCGAATGGTCTGGTGCTGACGGTGGGCCCAACCGGTTCAGGGAAAACCTCGACACTGTATGCCCTGATTAATCGTCTTAATAGCCCAGAGGTAAAGGTAATTACCCTAGAGGATCCGGTAGAGTATGACCTGCCGGGCATCAGCCAAGTGCCGGTGCACACCGAGGATAGCCAGAGCTTTGGCGAAAAGTTGCGGGCGGTGATGCGCGAAGATCCCAACGTGGTGATGATTGGCGAGATCCGGGATGTCGACACCGCCAAAACGGCGCTGCAGGCCGCGTTGACCGGCCACCTAGTGCTTTCCACCTTTCACGCTACCAACGCGGCGGCGGCCATTAGCCGAATGCTGGATATGATCGGCCAAAATCCCCTGTTTGCGAGCGCTCTGCGGCTGATTGTGGCCCAACGGCTCGCACGGCGGGTGTGCACCCATTGCGCGGTTGAGGCGGCTCCCACAAAGCTCCAGCTGGCTTTTATTACTGAGGCGCTTCAGAGTATTCCGGAAAAACGGCGGCCCAAGGTTGATGTCGGCGCCAAGAGTTCATTAAAACTTAAGCACGGTAGCGGCTGCGCGGCCTGCCACGGGTTGGGTTATCTAGGACGCATCGCTATTATTGAGCTTATGCCGATTACACCCGACATCGAGAAGTTGATGGTCGCTTCAAGCAAGACCACCGCTCAAGACATTGAGGCCTTAGCCGTTAGGAATGGCATGATCACGCTACTCGAGGATGGACTCACCAAAGCGCTGGCGGGAACTACCACCATCGACGAGATTATGAGCCTGACGGTCGCTTAGCGATCAACTGACGGTAGAGCTGCTCATAGTGACCCGGCATATCAGCAAGATTATGAGTTTGGACGTCACTCCACGAAGCTCGGCCATATCGCTGCAAGCGTTGTGGGTCTTTCAACAATTCTATCAGTTGGCATGCTAGCATTTTACTGTCACGGACTCCAAATAGCTCACCATTATGGCCGCTTTTGACGAGCTCTGGAAGTGCCCCGGCATTCACCGCCACAATCGGTTTGCCCGCCGCCATCGCCTCTAACGTGACGATACTCTGGAGCTCGGCGGTAGAAGGAATGGCAAACAGGTCGGCGGCGGCCATGTAGTCGCGTTTAGTATCATCTCCTTCGAGGAAGCCGGTAAAAACTACATCATCACTTAGCCCGAGCCGAGCCGCGGTCCGCTTAAGATCACCCAGCGCTAACCCGTGGCCGGCCATGATGAGCTGAATAGCAAGCTTGGGCTCCTGGGTTTTAGCGTGGGCGAGCGCCGCCAGGAGAATATCAAGCTGTTTTTCAGGGCTGAGACGGCCAACGTACATTACCGTGGGGCGTTCCGGCAGCCCCAAACGCCGCCGCATGGCAGGTGGTCGCACCACAGAGGGGTGGTAGCTCGCCAGATCAATACCGTTGGAGATTACCGTAGCGGGAGCGCGCAAACCGTGGTCGATGAGATAGTTTATGGCGCGCTGGCTGGGACCAACCACCTGATCTGCCTGGTTATAGATGTTCGCAATGCGGCGCCACCAAGCCGCCTCCCAAAAACGATACAGTTTAGGGCTGAGGCGCTGAACATTAAAAAGAAAGGTTTCGGGCATGAAATGAAGCCCCGCCACCACCGGCACTCCCCGCTTGCGACCATAGCGCAGCAGCGCCCGCCCAATCCCAAAGTGATTGTTGAACTGAATGATATCCGGCTTAAAGCTATCGAGTTGGCGCTCTACCTCCCCATATGGCAGCCAGCTAGCCCGCAGCTTCGGGACGATCGGGTTGGGTCGCGAACGCAGCCGCAGAATGCGCTGGCCTTCATCGTTAGCGAGCAGCTGGCTGCGCCACAGGTTACCACCGGGGGCTATTACGAGAACGTCGTGGCCCAGCGCAGCCAAGCCACGCGCCAGGTTTTCAGTGGTAGTCTCGGTGCCGCCGCGGCTCGGCCGATAGGACTCACTGGCGACCACAATCCTAAAAGATTGAGATAATGGCTTAACCGGATTCATGATGCTTTAAGTGTAGCCTTAGAAGATAAAAGAAACAAAAATAGTGCAGTGTTGCGAGTAGTACTTCACCACCTCGCCCTTGCGGGCGAGGTGGCCAGC
>JASLFZ010000001.1 GCA_030150485.1 Candidatus Saccharimonadales bacterium
GGGAAAACTTAACCTTCGTTACCGGCAATCCGCATAAAGCGGCTTACCTAGAAAAGCACTTGGGGATTAAGCTGCGTCATCAGGCCGTCGATGTGCCGGAAATCCAATCGCTTGATATCAAGGAGGTGGTGGCGGCTAAGGCCCAAGCGGCCTATGAGGTTATTGGGGGCCCGGTTCTCGTAGAGGATGCATCGCTCTGGTTTAGCGCGCTCGGCCGCTTCCCGGGCCCATTTATTAAGTGGCTCGAAGTCGAGCTGGGGCACGAGCGTCTTTGTCGCTTGCTTGATGGCTTTAGCGATCGCGGCGCCATCGCCGAGGTAATCTACTGCTTGTTTGATGGCCGCGAAAATCACTACTTCCAAGGCACCATGCTTGGTCGTATAGCCGACCACCCCCGTGGCAACGGTGGGTTCGGGTATGACCCCGTTTTTATTCATGAAGGTAGCGAGCTAACCCGGGCTGAGCTACCAACCGAAGAGCGGGAGCAGCGTTCGCCTCGGTACGCAGCCATAGCTGAGCTGCAGAAGTTTCTTCAAAACGCCTAATTTTGCGATAGGCAAAACCGAACGAATACCGTACAATCAAATATATGGAAATTATCATTGCAGCTGCAATTATTGTATTGGCGCTCGTTGGCACTACGGTCTATCTGGCACTAACCTTACGTCCAAAACCCGAGCCCGAAGCTAAACCCGATCAAAGCTTGCTATTACTACAAGAGCAGCTCTCTAAGCTTACCGAGCGGATCGATGGTCGTCTTGATAAATCCAACGAGCAGATGCAGACCGCCATTCGCGGCCAGTTCGCGGTTTCGAGCAAGCTGATTGGAGAGGTGACGCGTGATCTTACCGAGCTGAAGGAAAGCAACAAACAGGTGATGAGTATCACGGATGAACTTAAACTGTTGCAGAATACACTACAGAACCCTAAGCAACGTGGCGTGCTCGGCGAGTACTTTCTCCAAAGCGTACTCGAGAACGTTTTGCCAACGGGCAGTTTTGCACTGCAGCATCGCTTTGAAGATGGCGAGATCGTAGACGCCGTAGTGAAGCTTGACCGTGGCAAGCTGCTACCAGTGGACTCCAAGTTTAGCCTAGAAAACTATAACCGCTTGATCGAAGAAAAGGACAAGACGCGCCAAGACGCGTTGGTACGCGCAATTAAATCTGACCTTAAACTACGTATCGACGAAACCGCTAAGTACATCCGCCCAGCTGAAAACACCATGGACTTCGCTTTTATGTTTATTCCCAGCGAGGCCATTTACTACGACTTGCTGATTAATAAGATTGGTACCTTGCAGACAAACGCCCGCGACTTAATTGAGTATGCCTTTCGTGATAAGCACGTCATTATCGTCTCGCCCACCAGCTTTATGGCCTACTTACAGACGGTGATGCAGGGCCTGCGCAGCTTGCAAATTGAGGAGCGCGCCAAAGAGATTGAAAAGCGGGTGGGCGAGCTGGGCCGTCATCTTGTGGCTCATGAGACCTACATGCAGAAGTTGGGCAACTCTCTCGGCACCACGGTAAACCACTTTAACGCCGCCCACAAAGAGCTTGGCAAGGTAGATAAGGACGTCATTCGAATTGCCGACACCACCCCGGCGATCGAACCGGTCTTGGTCGACAAGCCTGCCGCGAACGACTAGAATTGCCTTATGAAACGCGTTTTATCCGGTATTCGCTCCAATAGCGATCTCACCATCGGGAACTACCTTGGCGCACTCAAACCGTGGGTGAGTCTTCAGAATAAGAGTCAAGCCGACGATACAGAATATATTTTTTTCGTCCCCAACCTTCATTCACTAATGGGTCGGCCGGACGCCGCCCAGCTCCGTCATAACACGCTTTCCAACGTAGCTTGGTTTTTGGCCGCCGGATTGGACGCATCTAAAGTAATCCTCTTTGTGCAGTCTCAGGTCCCGGCTCATGCTGAGCTAAGCTGGATTTTTGACAACTACGTTACTATGGGCGAGCTGAGCCGCATGACCCAGTACAAGGATAAGGCTCGTAAAGGGGGAGAGGCTGGCCAGCTCGTGAGTCTGTTCATTTATCCCTCCTTAATGGCGGCCGATATCCTGCTGTATGACCCCAGTGAGGTGCCGGTGGGTGACGACCAGAAGCAGCACGTTGAGCTAGCCCGCAATATTGCTACGCGCTTTAACAATCTGTATGGCGAGACCTTTGTTCTGCCGGAAGCGGTTTTACCGGAGGTCGGTGCCCGCATTATGAATCTGCAGGATCCGAGTGCCAAAATGAGCAAAAGTGATGAGGATCAGAGCGGTACTATTATGCTGAGCGACAGTTCTGAGGTAATTCGGCAAAAAATTAAACGAGCGGTCACCGACTCTGCCGGTGGGGTTACTACCGAGCGCCCCTTTACCGGCACCCAAAACCTTATGAACATCTTTGCTTCTCTTAAAGATGTCCCTACGAGAGAGCTATATGATAAGTATCGTGGCGAAGGTTACGGAGTGGTAAAAGCTGACTTGGCCGATGCAGTAGTGGAGCATCTTGAGCCTATTCAAAAGCGCCATAGCGAGTTGATGCAGGATCAGGCCGAACTCCTGGCAATACTGGAAGATGGGCGCGAGAAGGCGACTGCAATTGCCGAGGCAAAGCTCAGCGTAGTAAAGCAGCTTCTCGGTTTATTTTAGCCATAATTTATAGCGTAGACTTAATTACAACATATTTTAACAGGGAAAGTGTTGACTTT
The DNA here is from genome assembly GCA_030150485.1 of Candidatus Saccharimonadales bacterium. Taxonomy (GTDB): domain Bacteria; phylum Patescibacteriota; class Saccharimonadia; order UBA4664; family SCTI01; genus JASLFZ01. The sequence continues at coordinate 2,719 of JASLFZ010000001.1, forward strand.
TTTATACTTCTTGTGCTACATTAGGGACAGTTCGTTGGCGCCAGTCACCTCAGCGCTAGCGACCACCTTGAAAATCTCATGCACCTCTCTCCGCTACCAAACGGTAGGACAAGCCCGGTATAGAAGTATCCCCCTTACTTTCTATCCGGACTCGTCCTACTGTTAGAGAAACTCCGCCTTCTGCGATCCACGAGTTTCGCCGGTACCCGCAGATTTTGCTTGCTCGTGACTGTTTGTGGCGAGCAATATGATCTGCGGCTACCAGATAACGGTAGCGACACTCTCTGTCGCACAAGCGACCGCACCTTCTGCCGCTCAGATGCGGCACCCTCACCACAATGATTTAGCCAACCCGCGTTTGCTAGATCATCTAGCGGGCCGGCAAGCGCCAACTAAGTCTCAACCACTAAGCGATACTTCGTCCGGCCCGCATCTACTTGCATTTATCTACAACGTCTCTTGAAGAGGCGTTTTTATTTTGGCGGTTGTGAGAAAAACAACTCACTAAAGGTGAGACCCTTTTCCAGCAAGCCAATCTCGAAGTTCTCGTCGACCCCATGCATGTTGCAGTCATCATTACCAAGGTTTATCAGTAAGGGATCAACTTTAAGCAGTCCTTGCAGCTCTCCCACAATGGGAATTGAGCCACCGGAGTAAGACAGAGCTGGCTCAGTGCCATAAGCTTGCTCAAGCAGGCTGCGGACGTGCTTAACAGCGGGAGTATCGATAGCTAGATACACCGGAGCATTGGGCATATCGAGCGTAATCTCATAATCAACGTAGCTGGGCGTGCGCCCCTTGACCGTCTTTGCAATCAGCTCATATACCTTAACGCTATCTTGAGGTGCCACGATGCGGACATTAAGGCGTACTTCGGCTGTAGCGGGGATAATGTTGGCAAAACCTTGGCCGGTATAGCCGCCGGTAATGCCGGAAACCTGTAGTGTTGGCCGCAAGCCGACCGCCGCACCGAAATCATAGCCAGGCTCGGTGAGCGGCTGCTTAACGCCGGTGACGGCTTTAAGGCGCTTGTCGCCCATGTAAAGGTCGTGGGCAGTAGCGCGCTGCTCGGCAGTGGGCGTAACGCCGTCGTAAAAGCCGGGGATAGTGACCCGATGCTGCTCGTCGTAAAAGCTTGCTACGAGTCGGCTCAGCTCAAGTGCAGCATTTGGCACTCCGCCACCATAGATACCCGAGTGCAAATTGTTGGTAGCGGTAGTGTAACGGATCTTAAGGTTGCAGCCTCCTCGCAAGCTGGCTTCGATCGTGGGGCGGTAAGGTATGGCGCCATCGGAAACCAGTATATGCTCGCAGGCCAGCTTGTCCCGATAGCGCTTGAGCACGGTGCCGAGCTCCGTCGAGCCGGTCTCCTCGTTACCCTCAATCAGGAAGATCACATTATGGGCCAGCTCGTCGCTTTCAATCAACTTAAGAACGGTAGCAATATGGATAAGCACCTGGCCTTTATTATCGACCACGCCCCGCCCATACAGCCGCTTCTCGCGCCGATGGAGTTCAAACGGCTCGCTCTGCCAGCCATCTTCCTTGTGGGCCGGCTGAACGTCGTAGTGGCCGTACACGAGCGTTGTAGGAGCCTCGGCAGAAACCTCGTAGCGAGCGTAAACCACCGGGTTGATCTTTTCATCTCGCCACAGCTCGACCGCAAACCCGCGCCCTTCCAATAAGTCTTTGAGCCATGCAGCGGTTTTCTCCATTTCCCCGCTAAAGCCGGTATCGGTCGACACACTTTTAAAGGCCAGCAGGGGTTTAAGCAGATCGAGGTATTCTTGAAGAAGTATCATAATTCTATACTAAACCGTTTGTAGCGGTCGCGCTATTTTGGCATACTAGAGCTATTAATAGAGGCGGCTGTGCTCACGAAAAGTTATCTTGGCAGCATTACGGTCGGCGGGGTAGGTGCGCTGGTGTTGGCTGCACTGTTGATGCAGGCAACTACGCCAACCGCGCTTGGTCCGCTGGGTGTTACCGCCTGGTTCGGCCTCGTATTGGTGGGTCTTGCGGCGATAGGTACCGGCCTGGCCTATGTGGTGGCCGCGAAACTGCAGCATTCGACTCCTAAGGCGCGCCAGCGCATCATTGATGCTACCCGCCGCGGCCTCCTGGTTGGCGGCGGCGTAACAATTGTATTGGGCTTGAGTAGCTTACGGCAGCTTAACCTGCGGGATGTAATTCTGCTGCTTCTGCTCGGCGGCTTGGTAGAGTTTTACATGGTAGCGCGCGCATGAGCCCAGATGAATACATTGCAAAAATAACAACAGTTGGCACCATTCAGGAGCTTGAGCAACTACGGCTTACGTACCTCGGTCGCCAGGGTAGTATCACCAAGCAGCTACGGGAGGTGGGGGAGTTACCGGCCACCGAGCGGGCGGCTGCCGGCGCCGGCTTGAACGAGCTGCGCCGTCAGGTTGAGCAGGCACTAACTGAAGCCAAGCAGCGCCTCGAAAGCCAGCGCTTGGAGGCCGAAACCGCCACTATCACGCTCGATGTTACCGCTCCGGCCGACACCCCCAACGGCTATGGCCACGCCCACCCGGTGCTCGGCGTCATCGATGATATTGTCCGCATTTTTTGGCAGATGGGCTACACCATTGTTGATGGTCCCGAGATCGAAACCGAGTGGTACAACTTCGAGGCCTTAAACATTCCGGCCAACCACCCTGCCCGCGACATGCAGGATACCTTTTATCTAGAGGGTGGCAACCTGCCACGCACGCACACCTCTAACCTGCAGATCCGCTACATGGAGGAGCACCAGCCCCCAATCCGGATTTTGGCGCCCGGCAAGGTGTATCGCAATGAGGACGAGGACAGCCGCCACTCTTGGATGTTCTATCAGGTTGAGGGCTTGGTGGTAGATAAGGGCATCACCTTAGCTGACCTGAAAGGCACGCTGTACGCTATGATGCGTGGTTTGCTCGGTGACGATACCGAAATTAAGCTGCTGCCAAACTTCTTTCCTTACACCGAACCGTCGGTAGAGATGCACGCCACCTGCCCCGGCTGCAAGGGTAAAGGTTGTAAAATGTGCAGCAACACCGGATGGCTGGAGCTCGGTGGTGCCGGTATGGTTCACCCGCAAGTGCTACGCAACGTTCATATTGACCCGACCATTTACAGCGGGTTTGCTTTCGGGTTTGGTCCGGAGCGGATCGCGGCGATTCGTCACGATATCTCCGACATCCGCGGCTTTTGGCGCCCTAACCTGTCCTTCCTGGAGCAATTTTAATGAGAATTTCTGCTGACTGGCTGAACGCCTACCTCTCCAAGCCGTTACCGACTAAGGAGCTGGCTGCAGCGCTTGAGCGAGCGGGTGTAGAGGTAGAGGGGGTCACACCTGCCATTATGCTTGATGATGCTATTGTGGTGGGCCAGGTTACCAAGCTCGCGCCGCACCCCCAGGCAGACCGCCTCAAGTTGGCTCACGTGGATGTCGGCACTACTACCCTAGAGATTGTCTGTGGGGCTCCGAACATTGCGGTCGGGCAAAAAGCTCCCGTTGCCCTGGAGGGCGCCACCTTGCCTGATGGAACGACCATTGCTGCCGCCAAGCTGCGCGGTGTAGAATCGCATGGCATGATCTGTAGCGAGCAAGAGCTGGGGCTCAGCCAGAACCATGCTGGCATCATGGTCTTAGCTGAATCAGCCACCGTCGGAGAAAAAATTAATAAAGTTTTACCTGATAGTGATGTTATTGATACAACAACTGCGGCAAATCGCTGGGATTTAAATGGCGTCGTCGGGCTAAGCCGCGAAATTGGGGCCCACGCTGGCCAAAAGCTGGCTCCACCACAGCCTGAACAACTTACTGGCTCAACCGATACTTTTGCTGTCGTGGCGAGCCCCCAGCAAGTGGGGCGCTATCAGCTGGCCAAGCTTGAGGTTGACGCCACCTCCCCAACGCCTATCTGGATGCAGCAGCGTTTGCAGGCGAGTGGTAGCCGGTCGATCAACATTGTGGTGGATATCACGAACTACGTCATGCTCGAATCCGGCCAGCCTCTCCACGCCTTTGACGCGGCCAAAATCAAGCCGCCTGTCACCGTGCGGCTAGCCGAGACAGGGGAGAAGCTAGTCACCCTCGATGGCGTGACCCGCAAGCTCGAGCCGACCGATCTGCTTATTACCGACACCGTCGGCCCAATTGGCCTAGCCGGCGTGATGGGCGGCCGTAACTCGGAAATCGATACCACCACCCAAGCCATTTACCTGGAATCAGCCTGCTTTGATGGCGCTACGCTGCGCCGCACCGCCACTCGGCTGGGCTTGCGCACCGACGCCTCGGCCAGGTACGAGCGCGGCCTGCCAGTGGATTTAGCGCCTATTGCTATGGCGCGAGCCGTGGAGCTGCTGAAGGAGCACGCCAAGGCCAAGCTGATCGCTGGGCCGGTTGATCACCTCGCAGAGCCGCCGCGCCAAACTCGCATTGCGGTGCAGCCGGATCGCATTGGCCAACTACTTGGCATCGATGTGAGCGGCGAGCGCATCACTGCCGAGCTGACCAAGCTCGAGTTCCAGGTTGAAGCCGCCGCTGGACTTACCGTTACGCCGCCCTGGTGGCGCTCCGACATCCAGCACGAGGCCGACCTCGCCGAAGAGGTAATGAAGCTGATCGGCTACGATGCGCTTCCGGCCACATTGCCAACCTGGGCGCCCACCGCAGTAACCATCGATCGGCGCTGGCCGGCGCTATGGCAAACCAGGGGAGTCCTGCGTTCGCTGGGGCTGTTCGAGGTCGTAACTTACTCGTTCATCAGTGAGGCTCAGATCACCGAGCTGGGCCGCCAACCTAAGCACTACTTAAAGTTGAAGAATCCGTTATCGATTGAGCAAGCTTATCTGCGGACCGATCTGTTACCGAGCCTGTTGCGGGTGGCGGCCCAAAACCGCACTTATGGCCGCCGTTATGGCGTGTTTGAGGTATCAAAGGTGTACCACCCGCGCAAATCTGGTGAGCTGCCCGAGGAGCCGACGCACCTGGCTGCGCTCGTGCGACGGGAGGAGGGAAGTTACCTTGTGGTGAAGGCGGCGCTCGACCGCTTGGCGCGTGAATACAATGTGGCGTTATCGGTTGATCCCGGCCTGCCGCCCGGAGAGGTGGCGCACCCCACGCGTGCCGGCCAGGTTATGCTAGGGGATAAAGTGATCGGCTGGATCGGTCAGCTCCACCCCAGTATCGCCGCCCGTCACAAGCTCACCGGCGAACTGGCTTATCTGGAGCTCGACTGGAACGCCCTGGCGGGAGCGGCCAGCCCTCGAACTTATCAGCAAAGCTCCCGATTCCCGGCGGTTGGCCGTGACCTTTCGTTCGTAGTTGACCGCACTGTAACCTGGCAGCAGGTTGCGACGCAGCTGGCCGACTATCGCCCGGCCTTTCTCAACGACTACTACGGCGATGACCTGCCCAAAGATAAAAAGGTGATGGCGCTGCGCCTGAGCTTTAGCGCCGATGACCACACCCTCACCGATGCAGAAGCCGATAAGCGCTTCCGTAAAGTGGTTGAGGAGCTCAAGCAGGCCTTTGATGCTACCGAGCGTCGTTAAGCTCTAGCCAAACTCTAACCATAAGCGGTATAATCGACTCATAGCGGAGTCATTGCCTTGCTGCGAGCAGGCCACCAGTGAGTGGAATAATTATGCCGTTGCGGCCCCCAGCGGTACCATTTGCGCCGTTGGTATCGGAACCGTTGCCGCAACCAGAGCGGCTTGCGGAGACGCCTCAGGCCGCTGCCCTTCGCCCGGTTGCGAGACGCCCTACGCAGGTGCTGGCGGCGGGGATTGTCGCCCTAGCGCTTTTCGTCGGCGCCATCCAAGTCGGCGGTAGCTACTTACTGGCCGGGCGGGTACTGCCAGGCGTATCGGTGGCGGGGGAGCAGGTTGGTGGCCTCACCGCCGCGCAAGCCGAAGCGCGCATGCAGAGCCACTTAGCCGGCGTCCGCGTGCGGCTGGACGTCAACGGCACCTCCTCGAGTCTCACTGCCGCCCAGGTCGGTGCGCATTATGACCTGACCACCACTCTGAGCCAAGCTCTAGTAGCCGGACGCACCTCGCCGTTCATGCCGGTACAGCTGTTTCGGGCTTGGCGCGGTGGTGCCATCCAGTACGATTACTCTATAGATCAGGGTATCGAACACGCGCTAGCCGTGAAGCTAACGGCGGGCGATCAGGTAGCGCAAGATGCCACCATCACGGTAAATAATGGGGTGCCAACTGTGCAGCCCGACCGATCTGGCCGTGGCGTCACCACCGCTCGCATTGAGTCGGCTATTGCGAGTCAGTTGGCGAATCCGAGCGGCTCGTCGGTCAAGCTGGCCGCCGCTACGGAGCCGGCGCGCATTACGGCCAATGTTGCAGCGGCCGCCCTCCCCAAGGCTAAGCAGCTTCTCGCCACCCCCATAACCATAACTGCCGGCACCAAGACATTTACCCCGACGACGGCCCAAAAGGGTAGCTGGCTGGCTTTTACGCCCAGTGCACCGGATAAGCCCCCGGCTCTCATCCCCGCTGTTAGTACGGCAGGCATCAAACAGTACATCCAGGCCTTAGCGAATCAGGTGAACGTGGCGGCCGTGGACAGCCGCGTTAACATCCTCAATGGCAGCTCCACGCAGACCGCCCCCGGCCAGAACGGGAGCGTCCTGAACGCCGATGCGCTGGCCGATACCGTGGCCGCAGCCGTTACCGCTGGCCAGCCGCTTCAAACCGCTGCACCGATGACCACGGTGCCGTATCAGACCATCACCAATAGTACTGTGGCACTGCCATATGCGCAGTATATTGAGATTAATTTAACTAGTCAGCACCTCTGGGCCTACCAAGATAATAAGCTGGTGTATGATTCGCCGGTTACTTCTGGTGCTACCGGCGCCGGCTTCCCAACCGTTACCGGCATGTTCTCAATCCTCGCTAAACAAACCGATCGCCATCTGGTTGGCTACCAATACGGGCCAGCCTACAACTACGATGTGTTTGTGCAGTACTGGATGCAGTTTTACGAGGGCTACGGTTTGCACGACGCCAGCTGGCGCAACGGCAACTTCGGCGGCCAGGACTACTATCACGATGGCTCGCATGGGTGCGTGAACCTGCCACTTGCGACCGCCGCCTGGCTCTACAACTGGAGCAGCGTCGGCACGCCGGTTTGGGTGCATAAATAAGAGCCATTAAAAGAGGCGCGGAGAGGGGAATGAATTCCCATCTCCGCGCCTCAACTGCCTTTTTTAACTAGTCCTTACCTAGTACTCGGGAAGATCCGATCTTTTCGAGCAGGATAAGATTCCGTGCCGTCAAATACTCTGGTTGATTAGTAAAATGGTTTACGGCTGCCTCCCGGAGCGTTGTGTAGGGCGCCTCTCCTGCTATCCTTTGACGGTTTGTCATCAGAGCATATTCAGTGAGTGCTTGCAGCGTATCCGGATCAGGCGTGTACTGCTCCTCCAGAATGATGTGGCTCACCTGGTAGTGCCCCCCCAGACTCTTACGGATAACGATTTCGGATGATAACTACAACCATAAGTGGTATAATTCCAACAGGAGAATTGTATCTATGCAGCCCAATCAAAACCCCAATCTTCAGCCCCAACCCGTCAGTCCAAATCAAGTACCCAGCGTTCCGGCCGAGCAAGCGCCCGTAGCGCCCCCTGCGCCCGAGCGCCAGCCCGCACCGGCCGCTCCCGAGGTTGCCCCGCAGGCACCCGCCCAAGCGCCACCTCCGCCTCAGCAGCCGGTGGCCGTACCGCCTCCGCCCGCGCCAATCCCGCCGGGTGTTACTCCGGCGCCGCCAGTAGCCGCGCCACAGGCACCCCCACCAGCTCCGCCGGTCGATAATCCCGCTACCGCTGGCGATGTCGATGTAATTGAAAAGGAGTGGGTCGATCAGGCCGATAAGGTCATTAAGCGTACCCAAGACGATCCCTACGTGGAAGAGGAGGCGGTTGAGTCGCTTCAGCAAGACTATTTGAAGAAGCGCTACAACCACGACGTTAAAAAGCCGGACGGCCAGTAGAGAAATATGGGCGGCGTAGCTACTCTAGTCGCATTATTCATTGTTTTCGGGATCGTGCTCGGAACGATTGCGTTTGTGGCCTATCGCCGCGTGCTGCGCCGCGCTAAAGGAGTTGAGCGTGGCCTTAAGATGGTGCCGCTACTGATCCACCTGCCACCGCCCAGTCAGGACGTCGAAAATAGCGGTACGCGCAGCGAGGCCGACGTCATGCGTACGCGGGTGGCGGAGGCTCAATCGCTCTACGATTTGCTGGCTGGAACCGCCCAGGCCGGTTTCAAGAGCTCCTTTTACGGCCAGCGCCACATTGCCTTTGAAATTATCGCCAACGCTGGCTTGGTGCACTACTTCGCGGCGGTGCCGATTGCGCTGGTGAGCGTGGTCGAGCAGGCTATTGTGACCGCTTACCCGGGTGCCCGCCTGGAAGAGGTCGAGGATCACAACATCTTTAACCCACAGGGCCACCTTACTGGCACGGTGGGAGGGGAGCTGGTGCTCAAGCATGAGGCGGCTTACCCAATCGCGTTAATTGATAAAATGGAAAAGGATCCGATGGCCGCCCTGATAAACTCGTTGTATAAATTGCAACAAGGTGATGGCGCGGCGGTACAAATCATGCTGCGGCCCGCCCGTCCGGCATGGGTAAAGCGCTCGCTCAAATTGGTTGCCGGCAAGCGGCACACTCGCCAGGGTGGCTTAGGCTTTGGTGTCCTTGATGTCGCCAAGGGTGCGGTCAAAACCTCCGAGGAGTGGCGCGAAAAGGCCAAAACCTTCGAGGTCAGTAAGCTGGAAGAGGACACCCTCCAGGGTATCGAAGAGAAGACGAAGCATCCTGGCTACGAGGTACTGATTCGGGTGCTGGCCAGCTCGCCAACCTACGATCGCTCCCAAATGCTGTTGCGCTCGATTACCACCTCCTTCGCACTGTTTGATGCGCCCGGCTCCAACGGCTTCCAGTTTGTGGAGGGGCGCGATATGCGGGGGCTCGTCACCGCCTTTATTTTTCGCTTTTTCCCACCCGAACTCACCAGTAGCGTACTTAACAGTATGGAGCTCGCTACGCTATTCCATCTGCCCGATGCACAGTTCACGCCGAGCAATCAGGTTGAGCGGCAGCAGTCCAAGCAGGTTGATGGCCCGGTTAACATGCCGAGCACCGGATTGCTTATGGGCTACAACTTTTACCGTGGCGTAAAGAAGGAGATTCGGCTCAGCGAGCAGGATCGCCGCCGCCACACTTATATAGTCGGGCAGACCGGCACCGGTAAGTCCACTATCTTGGAGAACCTGGCGGTGCAGGATATGTTGGCTGGCAACGGCTTTGCCTTTATTGACCCGCACGGTGATGTGGCCGAAAAGCTCGTGAGCATGGTGCCCAAAGAGCGGGCCGAGGATGTCATCTACTTTAACCCGGGTGATATGGAACGGCCGCTTGGCCTCAACCTGTTTGAGTTTAGCGATCCGACCCAAAAGGACTTCCTGATCCAGGAGTCGATTAACATGCTCTATAAGCTGTATGACCCGACCCATCAGGGTATTATCGGCCCGCGCTTTGAGCATTGGTTCCGCAACGCCGCCCTCACCCTGATGGCCGACCCTAACGGTGCCAGTTTCATCGAGATTCCCAAGGTGTTTACCGATAGCGCTTATCTTAAGAACAAGTTCAAATACCTGACTGACCCCACCGTCATCGACT
>JASLFZ010000063.1 GCA_030150485.1 Candidatus Saccharimonadales bacterium
GGCATAGGAGTTCTCCATATCGGCCCAGCGGCCCATGTGATGATAGAGGTCTTCAAATACATCGCGATAACGAAAGACCGAATCGCGGGCAGACTGATTAAACCGGTCTACGCCATAATCCAAAATGGCTTTCTTGCCGGATAGCTTGAGGGCTTTTTCAATCTCATACTCCACGGGCAAACCGTGCGTATCCCACCCCAGTCGCCGCGGCACATAGTAGCCGCGCATGGTTTTATAGCGCGTAATGGCGTCCTTGATAGTCCCGGTCAGAATGTGACCGTAGTGCGGTAGGCCGTTGGCGAAGGGCGGCCCATCGTAAAAACGAAAGCGCTCGGCGTTTTGGCGGTTTTCGAGACTGCGCTCGAACGTCCGCTCCTTTTTCCAAGTAGCGAGCATATCGGTTTCGAATTGGGGGAAGTTAGCGGGTTGGGCTTTCTTCATAGTTAACTCCTGTAAACTTTGTTACCAATGTGTTAACTTTGTTTACTCCTTTAGTACTAGTACGTAAAAAGTGCCGCGGTGCAGGAGTCCTGGCGGACGGTCCCATCCTGCTTCCCATGGGCACTTAGTTGGCTCCTTTACGCCGGAGACGCGGCCGGATCTACTCTCGCCTAAAACGATTTCTGCCGGCTGCTTCGCGGTTGATGGCCGCTCATTAAAACTTCATGAAAGCTTTAAATGCAGTTGTAACTGTGTCTCTATTCTACCAGCTTATTAGCCGCCGGCAATCCAGTTTGCCAACCCGCTCAAAAGCTCGAGCAATAAAAAAGCCACGAGGGGCGAGAAATCCAGCATTTGGGTGCGGGGCAACAGATGGCGAATCGGTATAAGGACCGGCTCCGTCAAATCAAAGAGAATGCGTCCAACACGACCCTCAAAGGTAGGATTAAACCAGCTCAAGACCACCCGCCCCAATAAAATAAAGTTGAAGGCAAAAACAAATAAGTTAATAAAGTTGACCGCAACAGCAAGAAACATCAGGGCGCCGTCATGTAATAACTAACCTCTTCCAGACTGGGCAGCCGGCCCTCCCACTTCTCGATCAGCGTACCATCATCGGTGGTGGCAATGGCGGCCGGCCGGCTGGTCACATCATACAGTTCGGCCAAATCAATACCTGCCCGGCTCTCGGCATCGATCACATTTGGCTGAATACGCCGCTCTCCCAGCCGTTTCTGCAGGTACTCCAGATCGCGATCGGCCGGCGTGTCAGGGGTGTACAGCAAGTGTAATTTCATAGCATCAGTATATCAGGCGTTAGGCTTTTGCGGCTTCTTAACCTTAGCCTGCTGCGATTTAAGCCGGTTGAGCTCGGTTTCAAAGGAGGCTACGTCGGTGAAGGAGCGATAAACGCTGGCGAAACGGACGTAGGCGACATCATCAAGATTCATAAGCGCCTCGATGACCGTTTCACCAATAATACTCACCGGTACCTCGAGCTCCCCCAGCCCGCGGATCTTGAGCTCGATGGCGGTGATTAGGCTCTCGATGCGTTCGGCCGGGATGCGCCGCTTCTCACAGGCTCGGTACATGCCACTCGCGATTTTTTCCCGCGCGAAGGGCTGGCGGCGCCCATCTTTCTTCACCACCATCAGGGGTGGTCGTTCAATGCGCTCATAGGTGGTGAAGCGATGAAAACAGTTGAGGCACTCGCGCCGGCGGCGAATTGAGGCGCCATCCTCCAGATCGCGCGACTCCATAACGCGAGAGTTTTCGTGTTCGCAGGTTGGACATTTCATGCTGATTAGCGGCGCTACATTTGGGCTACCAAACAGTTAACTTTGTTTATACATTGTTAACTAAGTTAACTGCTTGGCGGAGTGGTTTGTACCGCCCGCTGCCTCCTTAATTATTTTTTACGGCGGATAAAGGCCGGCACATCAAGATCTTCTTCGTCATAGTGTTTACCACCACCAGTAACGGCGCGGCTGGCGCGCTCTATGAGCGAGGCGCCGCGGCGGTGCGTAACGGGAGCCGGCTCGGGATTACTCGCGTTACTGGCAGTCGGGCTCGCACTCTCCTCTTCGGGTTCAATCGAAGAAACCGTGGGTTTCACCGGCTCGTCAAACAGGGAGTCCGGCTCCGCACCACCATCATCACCCTCCTCGAAGGCCGGCGGCTCATCAATAAACGGCCCGGCGCCAAACCGGCTCGCCACCGGTTCGCTACTGCGCACCGGCATGGGATCAATTTCCGGTAGCGCGGTGGGCTCACGGTACTCATCTGTAGCCGCGGTCTCCTCCACCGGCTTAAAGATCGGTCGCTGCGGGCGCTGGACGGCATCAAAGCCGGTCGCGACCACCGTAATTTTAATATCATCATCCATGGTTTCATCCAAAACCGCACCAAAAATGATGTTGGCGCTCGGATCGATCGCCTCCGTGATGGTTTTGGCGGCCTCATCAATTTCGTGCATGCTCATGTTGCGGCCGCCAGTAATATTGAACAGCACGCCCTTCGCACCCTCGATACTGATCTCCAGCAGCGGCGAGTCGATGGCCTGGCGGGCAGCCTCAATGGCACGATTATCACCTTTGGCGCGGCCAATTCCCATCAGAGCCGAGCCGGCATCCTGCATAATCGACTTCACGTCGGCAAAGTCGAGATTAATCAGCCCGTGGACCGTAATCAGATCAGAAATGCCCTGGACACCCTGCTGCAACACGTCGTCTACGACCTTAAAGGCGTCGAGCAGCGATGTTTTACGGTCGATCATATCGAGCAAGCGGTCATTCGGGATGGTAATGAGGGTATCGACCGCCTCGCGAAGCTCCTGAATGCCCTGTTCAGCCTGGGCCATCCGGCGCTCGCCCTCAAAAGTAAACGGCTTAGTCACAATTCCTACCACCAACGAGCCGGCCTCGCGTGCGGCGTTCGCAATCAGAGGCGCCGCACCGGTACCGGTGCCGCCACCCATCCCGGCGGTAATAAAGACCATATCCGCACCTTTCATGAGGCCGGTGATCTCCTTGTGGCTCTCCTGGGCGGCTTTGCGGCCAATCCCCGGATCGGCACCCGCGCCCAGCCCCCGCGTCAGGCTCTGACCGATATGCACCTTTTGCAACGCGTGCGAGTGATGCAAGCTCTGGGCATCGGTATTAATTGCTACGAACTCAATGCCTTGCAGCTTTGAGCTAATCATCCGCTCAACCGCAGACGTACCACCACCCCCTACGCCGCACACTTTAATGCGGGCAAAGGTTTGAATTTCGGGAAGAACCTCAGCCATATAATTTGCTCCTTACCACAGCCGGCGAGGCGTGCTCACCGTGTAGCTCAAAGTGTAGCGGTAGCGGTTTGGCGCGTCAAATAATTATGCAGGCATTTTTGTGTATAAGTAATGAGTACTTTTTGTATGCAATATTGGGTTTTAATCTGTTGTATCGCGTTTTTTACAACGCTTTTCCACGGTGGATAGTCATGTGTATAACAGATTAGGGCGCCGGTAATTGTTGCATATTTTGGGTGGGCTGGAGTTGCGAATGAAGCGGGCTGTGTGGGCTGCTTTGTGGCAGCTTTTTGCACCAACTGGGCGTTAACTTAGTTAATAATGTGTAAACAAAGTTAACTCATTGGCGTGGAAATAGAGCGTTTGAGGCGCCGCGCTTAGGGCAAAAAATTGCGGAGGGTTTTGCGAATGCGGTCGACGGTATCGCCGAGTCGGTCGCCGCCGCCAATGGGGCCGGTGCCAGCATAGGCCATGTTTTCGAGCATCAAGCCAACGGGAGCCGCAAAGGCAGGGTCGCTCACCTTATCCACCAAGCCGCTCAGGCCGCTGGGCTGCCCAATCGCTACCGGTAGCTCAAGGCCGCGCTTAGCCGCCTCCTCGATGCCGGCAAGCTTAGCACCGCCGCCGGTTAGCACTACGCCGCCAGGCAACATGCCGTCTTTGCCAATCTGCTTCAGCTCGATTCGAATCATGTGAAAAATCTCTTCCAGACGGGCATCAACAATGTTGGCCAAATCTCGCCGCGAGATCACACCGTCATCACCCAGCTCCTCGATGTGCAGCTTCTCGCTAGCACTACTCCTGGGAGTGTGGGCCTTTACGTATTTGCGCTTAATCTTTTCGGCAATCTCGATATCGGTCCGCAAACCAATGGCAATGTCGTTCGTAATGTGGGCGGCGCCAACCGGCAGCACGCTCGAGTACAGTACCTCGCCCTCCTCATACACGGCGATACCGGTGGTGCCGCCACCAATATCCACCAAAACCACGCCCAGTTCGAGCTGCTTCTTCGAGAGCACCGCCCGCGCGGCAGCGAGCGGCACCATCACCTGCCCCTCAATATCAATACCCGCCTGATAGATTGCCCGCTGCAGATTCTTGATGGCCGGCGTGGCACCGGTAATGATGTGGGCCTCGACCTCAAGGCGCACGCCGTTCATGCCGACCGGATCTTTGACGTTGGTTTGGTCGTCCACGTTGAAGCTACGAGGGAACATTTGGATAATCTCGCGGTTTGGGGGCAGCTGGACGACGGTGGCGGCCTCCTCGGCGCGCCGAACATCTTCCAGGGTAATCTCTTGGTTAACGCGCCCCACGGCGATCAGGCCAGTGGAGTTTTGGCTGGCTACGTGCGCGCCATCGATACCAATGGTAGCGCGGTCGATCGGCACGCCGCTAATGCGCTCCGCCTCATCAACAGCCGCGGTAATCGAGGAAACCGTCTCCTCGACGTCCACCACCACCCCTTTGCGCATACCTTCAGCCGGCGCGACGCCAACGCCAATCACGCTGGGATGAGTAGCCTCTTCCTCCTGCATGCCAACAATACAAGTAACCTTGGTACTACCGACGTCGAGGCCAATAAAAATGTTGTCATGCTGGCGACTTGCCACGGCGAAAATCCCTTCAGCTTCTTATTATAGTGGTTACGTTACTGCTGACGCAACCTGATACTCAAAATGATGTGTTCAGCTGCGCGCGGTCAGGATTTCGGCTGGGCCATCGGTGATCAAAACGGTGTGTTCAAACTGGGCCGCCAGCGAACCGTCGCGGGTGGCGATCGTCCAGTGGTCGCCCAGCATGTGGATGGCCGGACCGCCAAGGGAGGCCATCGGCTCGATCGCCACGGTCATACCGGCTTTGAGCACCGGCCCGCTACCCGCCCGACCGTAATTGAGGATTTGGGGCTCCTCCCATAGCTCGCGTCCCACCCCGTGACCGGCCAGCTCCTGAATAATCCCCAGATTAGCTCGCTCAAGGTGGCGCTCGATGGCAGCGGACACGTCACCGACATGGTGGCCGGCGGTAGCCTGGTCGATACCCAAATAGAGCGCCTCGTTGGTCGCCTTGAGCAGCCGTTGGGCCGGCGCGCTCACCGTTCCCACAGCCACCGTTACCGCTGAATCGGTAATCATACCCTTATAACGGATGCCGAAGTCGAGGCCAACCACATCACCCTCCGCAATAACACGCTCACCCGGAATGCCGTGCACCACCGCTTCATTGACCGAGATACAGATTGATTTAGGAAAGCCCTCATGGCCGAGAAAGGCCGCTTTGCCACCTAGGCGCCGCGTTTCAGCCGCGGCCAGCTGGTCGAGCTCCTCGGTGGTCATGCCAGGAGCAATCTGGCGTTCCAGATAGGTCAAAACCGCCGCCAGGATCTGACCACTTTGGCGCATGGCTTCGATCTCGGCGGCGGTCTTTACCGATCCGCCCCTCACCGAGACGCCTCGATACGCGCCGCCACCTCCTCTTGCGTACCTAGGCCGTCGATCCGTCGCAACCAGCCCTTGGTCGCGCAGTAGTCGAGCACCTGTTGAGTCTCCTGGCGGTACCACTTCCAGCGCTCATCGATAGCGTGATCGTCGTGGCGAGCCCGACGGTGGCTGCGCTGGTGGGACTCCGCCTCGGTAATCGTCACCTCATACACCGCTTCAATGGGGCGCTCCATTGCAGCGAGCCAACCCTCAAATTCGTGGAACTCGTTTAGCATCCGAGGAAAGCCATCGATTACGATGGTTTTTTCGGGCGGAATAGCCTCCAGCCCCTGGCGCATCAACCGCTCAACGTCCTCGGAGAGAGCCAGCTGGCCAGTGGCCAGGCGCGCCACAATTACCGGATCGTTAGAGTTGCGCAGCACCTCACCACTCGATATAAACGCAAAGTCATGGCGCTCGGCCAGACCGCGAGCCTGGGACGATTTACCGGCATTGGGTGGCCCGTGAAAGATAA
>JASLFZ010000037.1 GCA_030150485.1 Candidatus Saccharimonadales bacterium
TGTAGTCGTTCGCGCCACCCAGAAGTTTCCCGGGCGAGCGTAAACTTTGTCCAGGGATTTCAGCTCTCGCCACGCCTTCCTAATATCCTCAAAGTGTTTTTGCCCCGCCGCCTCAACGCCACGTTGTATGTCTAGATAGAAGTCGGCGACCTCATCCATAGCCCTCTGCCGATCCACGGAGCCAATTGCGCTGTCTTGTATGTCGGTAATAGTTAGACCTGTCTTCATACTACTAACGATAAATTTATTTGACTAACGCACTACGAAGTTAACCAACTTGCCCGGTACGTAGATCGTCTTAACTACCTTCTTGCCGTCTAGATTGCGCGCCACTTTCTCGTCCCCTGCCGCCAACTTCTTAATCTTGGCTTCACTCGTGTCAGCATCCACCTCGATTTGACTGCGCAGTTTGCCATTAACCTGCAGCACAATCGTAACGGTACTTTCTCGAATTAACGCTAGATCAACTCGCGGCCACTTCGCCACATGTACACTGCCACTACCCCCGAGTTGCTGCCACAACTCCTCGGCAATGTGAGGTGCAAACGGCGCTAGTAGCTGGATGAGCGGGGGAAGGCTTTGCTGCCACACAGGATCATTTAAAGGCAGCTTGGTCTTGAGCACATAAAGCGTATTTACGCACTCCATCATGGCCGCAACTGCTGTATTAAAGCCGAGGCGATCAACGTCAGTAGAGACCTTATTGATACCGATATTAATGGTTTGACGAACCGCTGCTTCGAGCGAATGCATTACATCGGTATCGAGCTCTAAACCAGGATTGCCCTTAGCCTCCAGATACTCCTGCACGAGCATCCAGACTCGATTCAAAAACCGCTTAGTGCCATCAATGCCGTTGGAGTTCCAGGGCGTAGTCTGGTCAAATGGCGCCAAAAACGCGATGGCAAGACGCAAGGCATCGGCACCATACCCTTCCTCAATAAATTGCGTTGGGTTCACGACATTGCCTTTCGATTTGCTCATCTTGGAGTTATCGGTTGCGAGCACAATGCCTTGACCGCGCCGCGCCATGTACGGCTCCGGGGTCGGCACAAGCTTCTGGTCGTACAAAAACTGGTGCCAAAATCGCGAGTAGAGCAAGTGGAGCGTGGTGTGTTCCATGCCACCGAGATACATATCGACCGCACCCCAGTAATCGAGCTTGTCGCGGGCAGCAAAGGCTTGCTCGTTATTCGGATCAAAATAACGCAAGTAGTACCAGCTTGAGCCGGCCCAGTTCGGCATGGTGTCGGTCTCGCGCTTTGCGGGCTGGTCGCAGACGGGGCAGGTCGTGTTCACCCAATCCGTAATGGCGGCTAGCGGACTCTCGCCGGTATCGGTCGGCTCGTAGTGCTCGACCTCGGGCAGCTCGACCGGGAGCTGATCCTCCGGCACCGCCACCGCCCCATGCTCCGGGCAGTGGATGATCGGGATAGGCTCGCCCCAATAGTGTTGGCGGCTAAAGATCCAGTCGCGCAAACGGTAGTTGACCCGCTCGCGGCCAAAATCTTTCGTCATTTTTTCCCGAGCCTCGGACGACTGCGCGCCGTCGTGCTCACCAGAATTAATTACGGTACCCTCACCGCCATAACAAAAGTTACCGGTAAGATGCATTCCAAAGACTTTTTTGCAGCCGCTACCGAACACCTTTTCCCGCACATACGCCACATCCACCCACATGGTCGCGTGAAGCGCCCGCTCCTCTTCCGCAATTTTCTCCTGCTTCAGGCTGCCGAGCTTAATTACGACGGTATGCATTTTTGCCCGACGGTTCTCTTTTTTAACCTCATGGTAAAACAAGGGCTGGTAGATATAGTCAGTTAGCTGAGTCTCGGCGATATCAACATATCCCGTTTCCTCCTTCAACTCCCGGACTGCGGCCGCAACGACATCTTCGCCCTCATCAATGCCACCGGTCACAAAGCTGGGCTGCTGGCTATCCTTCCAACCTTTACGCTCCAATAGCAAATAGCTCTCATCATCAGGGTGTTGCACAATTACTTGCACGGCGTTACGATCGACCATCTCATACCCCTCGCGCACTGGGCTATCCGACTCTAAAAAGGTTTCCGCGATTACCGGCACGATGGGTAAATCAAACTTTTGGGCAAACTCGTAGTCGCGCTCATCGTGCGCCGGCACCGCCATAATCGCTCCTGTTCCATAACCAGGCAAAACGTAATCGGCGATCCAGATAGGAATCTTCTTTTTAGTGGCGGGGTTGAGGGCGTGTGCACCCGTGAACACGCCCGTTTTAGCCTTGGTATCGTCCTGACGATCCAAATCGGTCTTAGCCTGCGCGGTAGCTATGTAGGAGTTAACCGTAGCTCGATGCTCATCGGTCGTAATCTGTTTTACCAACGGATGTTCGGGTGCGAGCACCAAAAATGTGGCGCCAAAGAGCGTGTCAGCCCGCGTCGTATAGACGGTGATTTTATCGGGATGGCTTTCAACCACAAAATCGAGCTCTGCGCCCACGCTGCGACCAATCCAGTTGATCTGCTGATCCGCGATGCGCGAAGGGTAATCGACGTCCTTTAGTCCCTCAATCAAGCGGTCGGCGTAGGCCGTAATCTTGAGGAGCCACTGCTTGAGGAGCCGCTTCTCCACCGGCGTGCCACAGCGCTCATGCAAGCCGTTGACCACCTCTTCGTTCGCGAGGCCGGTCTTACACTTGGGGCACCAGTTAATCGCAATCTCGTCCTGGTACGCCAACCCCTCCTTAAAAAACTGCAAAAACAGCCACTGGGTCCACTTGTAATAATCGGGGTCGCTCGTAAGTACCTTGCGGCTCCAATCAAAGCTGTAACCGAGGCTCTCGAACTGTTTTTGGAAGGTAGCCACGTTGCGGTCGGTAGCAACTTGGGGCGCAATCTTGTTTTTAATGGCAAAGTTTTCGGTGGGCAAGCCAAAGGCGTCGTAGCCCATCGGATACAACACATTTTGGCCCAGCATGCGGTGATGGCGCGCGATAATATCACCCAACGTGTACTCGCGAACGTGGCCGAGGTGCAACCCGTCGCCCGAGGGGTACGGAAACTCGGTGAGCATGACGTACTTCGGCCGCTTATCAAAATCCTTGGCGGCGTAGAGCTTGTCATCCGCCCACGTTTTTTGCCACTTAGGCTCAATCTCTTTGGGATTATACTTTTTCATTATCTTCTAACGATCGCAGAATTACTGTACTGCCGTCAACCAGTGGCCGTACTGGCCGGCGTGATCGGTTTGGGCCTCGTTGTAGGTTTTAGCCAGACGCTCGGTGATAGTCCCCATTTTCCCGTCGCCCACCGGCCGCTTATCGACCGATAGCACCGGCGTGACACGCGCCGAGCTGCCGACCATCAGTATCTCGTCCGCCAGATAGAGCTCGGTGCGATCAACCGGCCGCTCCTCGCACGTGATACCTAAATCGGCCGCAATGGTGAGGATACTGCTGCGGGTAATGCCTTCCAGGATGTCGCCGGAGGTAGCCGGCGTAACCAAACGCTCCCCACGTACGAGAAACAAGTTTGCCACAGTGCCCTCGGTAACGTGCCCAGCCGCATCCAGCGCGATAGCTTCATCGTAGCCATTGAGCAATGCCTCATTTTTCATTAATGAAGCGTTCACGTAGGAGCCGTTGACCTTGGCGCGCGCCGGGATCATGTTGTCGGCCACGCGCTGCCAACTTGAGACGCAGGCATGAATACCGGTCCGCGGCAGAATCTCACCCATTGGATACACGTACATACTTAATGAATTCTTAAGGCCATTAATGCGTGTCCCGGCGATCAGCTCGTCGATAAAAATGGTGGCCCGCACGAGCACATCTTCTTTAACTTCGTTGCGGCGCAGCAGCTCCATGACGATTTCATTAAATCGCTCCTGACTGCACGCCTGGCTAAAATCATCAAAAC
>JASLFZ010000027.1 GCA_030150485.1 Candidatus Saccharimonadales bacterium
TCTGTGACTGCAGGTAGGTGTTGAAGTCGACCGACTTGATCAAGATTTGCGAGGCGTGAACCTGGGTTTTATCGGCGTTGTACTCGATGCACTTAATGATACTGTAACCGTACTGAGTCTTAACGATGCCCGAGGTCTGACCAGGCTGGAGGGCAAAGGCAGCGGTGGCAAAGGCCGGAACCACCTGGCTCTTCGAGAAGAAGCCGAGATCGCCACCATTGGCCGCCGAGCTATCTTGGGAGTACTTCTTAGCAAGAGTGGCGAAATCACCGCCGGCCTTGAGCTGGCTCAGCACATTTTCGGCTTTAGACTTGGCCGCCGCGTTGAGCGTTGAATCATTCTGGACCGCAGTAGTGACATTCTGCTCCAGGAGCTGGTACTTGATTTTGGTCTTAAGGTTGCCAACATTCCAGCCGTAAAACTTCTGGAGTACTTGTTTGACCTTATCGGTGCCACCAGCGGACTTGGTAATTTGATCCACCTGGGCTTGCACGGCTGCGTTGCTCACCGTAACATGCTCTTTCGAAGCAATCTGCTTAACCACCGCCTCCTGTTGAAGCTCGGTTAACACCTGCTTTTGCAGCTGCACCAACTTTTGCTTGCCGCTCGTGCTCGTGAAATCGATAGCCGGCTGCCCGCTGCTACTGGTTTGGCTCAGGTAGTAGTGCTTAATCGAGTTAACTTCAAATAGGTAGTTGGAGTAGCTCACCCAGTGGCCGTTAACGCTTTCGGCCGGGTACGGTACGACGCTGGCCACAATCTGAACGATGCGGCTGTCACTCTTGTACTTATAGATCAGGACGGCAAAAACGGCTAGGAATAAAATAATGAGGCCAACTATGGTGCCACCAATTACCCACCAGCCGCGGTGGTTAACCGGACCAGAGGACTCTGCGGGCTTGGGTCGCGGCATAACGGTACTTTGCGGGAGCGGAGTCGTGGCGGCAGCTACAGGCGCAACTGGAGCGGGTTTAGCGACGGGTGACTTTGATGCGGTAGCTTTAGCTCGGGACGCTGGTTTTTTGGCCGCGCGTCGCTTTTTTTCTGGTTCCACGAATAAACTCCTTATGCTACCAGTATCGTACCCTACTTCTGCGGCGGTGTCGAGATAATCCCATGGGACACCCGCATCAGCTGGCTGTGGACCTCTTCGGGGTGGTGCACGCTCTCCAATACCCACTTGGAGGTGTAGGTTTGGATGGTAATGTCACCAAATTTCAGCAGCGCTGCCTGCAAGCCCTTAATGTGGTAGTTAATGGACTGGATTTTGTCGAAGCCGACTTCGTTGACCTCACGGTTGAAGAAGCCTTTTTGGCGGATGTTGATGAGGCGCTGGTTCGTAATAATAGAGACGCTGTAGTGCCAGCCGACCCAGTGGTAAAACCAGTAGGCCGCCACCAGCAGGAGCGCGATGAGCGGGAGTTTGACGAGTATAGGGTAAAGCGGCCCGTTGAAAATGAAATCGAGCGGCACGATACTGAGGGCCAGGGCCAGCAGGCCAAAGATGAGCGGCTTGCGCATTACTACCGGGTGCTGACGGAACACCAACGCGACGGTTTCGTCGGGGTGCTGGCCCGGAAACTCGGTGGGCGTTTTGGTGGCGGCGGCAGCTTTACTCATAGGATTATTTTAGCAGATAAGCATAAGTTTACTGTGCGGCAGAGGTTCGGAATAAAGAATTATTTCACATTTGTTGGTTAACCTATTTATAAACTAGTTAACTAATTTAGGAGTGTAATGCAGTATCGACCCAGCCCCATGTTACAGTTAGCCTATCTAATTCATCAGGTAGAACGAGGAGTCTCGCGTCATCTTAACCAGCAGCTAAAAAATGCCTGCACTCTTAGCTATAGCCAGCTCATATTTCTTGCCACAACCCAATATCTTGAAGCACCTTGCCAGGCCGATGTCGCGGGGTTTCTCAATCAGTCCGCCGCCGCTATCGCAAAACAACGACGCTGGGCAATCGACCGTTCTTATTTGGAAACAAGTGCCGGCTACGACTTCCGCACCTGCATGCTAGCGCTAACACCGCGCGGTATAATCGCGCTGGAGAATGCTCGTCGTAGCGCCGATGAAGCGCTGAGGGACCTAGCACCCGCCGGCACTATTATCCAAAATGAAATGAGAACACTGCGGCAGCTCGCCATCAAGCTGCGTCAACGGGACTTTCCAGCGCACCTGCTATAATCCCCTCGTGCCCCGATAGCTCAGTGGATAGAGCGCCTCCGTCCTAAGGAGGGCGTCGGGAGTTCGAATCTCTCTCGGGGCGCCATTTTATTGACAATTATATACTTGTATGTTATTATAGTGAGCACTATCGAATATGCGATAGCCATTGACAGTTCACCCGGAGCCAAACCGACGGTTTGGGTTGCAAAGATTGTAGCTCAGCCCGTCGGCTTGGTAAGGCGCCAGGCCAAATGCTCACGAGAGGAGAAATTCATGAGCATCAGTGCAGGCACACAGCAGGACCGCGACCTACTCTTCCTGGAGAGGATCTGCGGTAGCCTCATAGAGCTACACGAGGTCACCACGACCGAGGCCGAGCCATCAAAACGCTCTGGTCGTGTATGGCTCCTGGCGTCTAGAAGAGTTCGCGAGCTTGGGCCCGCAACGCTAGGGCGCGTTATTTGCGCCTACTCCGGTTCCAGTTTTCGTAACTGGGACGCAAACCTGCCCGACACAGGATTGAGCGGGCTGGACTTGATGCGGGAGCTGGCTACGACAGCCCTGGTCGAGTACATCGCCGTAATGGCGGTAGTGAGCCCTAAAGAGTATGGGTTCATTGAGGTCGCTGCAGAAGCGGCCTAAACCAAAGTAGCTGGATGGGCTTAGTCGAGCTTTGCTCGTTGTCCATCAGACTACCCGCGCAGGCATTTTGCAGGCGCGGGTTTATGCTACCTATTTTTTGCCGGGGCGACCGGTGGGCTGGGTGTGGGGATCGTGAGTGGTGGCGTACTTGAAAAGCTCGTCGTCACTGAACCAGAGCTTGATCTCTTGAGCGGCCTCGGCCTCGTCGCCGGAGGCGTGGATGAGGTTCGGGATACCGGCGCCAACCGAGTTGGCGTGGTTGAAGCTGAGATGCGAGTAATCACCGCGAATGGTGCCCGGAGCGGCGGCAGCGGGCTCGGTCTCCCCTACCATCTTGCGTACTAGCATAACGGCGCCAACGCCTTCCAGAACGAGCGCGATTACCGGGCCCTGCATCATGAACTCCAGATTGACGTCAAAAACGTCCTGGCCACGGCGCGAAATCAGCTGGCTGATCTTTTCGTAGTGCTCGTGGTAGTGCTCAGAGCTGGGCTCGAGCATCTTCATGCCGACAATTTTAAGGCCCACCCGCTCAAAGCGAGTAATAATTTCACCGACAATAGCACGCTGAACGGCGTCGGGTTTAATAAGGATTAGGGTTTGTTCCATAATGAGTGTGAGCTCTCCGGAGTTAGTTAACAGTTAATGAAGTGAAGGTGTCGACGGCGGTATCGGGCTCGGGGCTAATGATACCCAGCCGCAAGCGCTCAGGGGCGAGCATGTCGGCCGCCACTCGAGTAACATCGTCCGCGCTCACCGCGTCGATATCGGCCAGGGTGGCTTCGACGCTGCGAGTGGTACCGAGCAAGGTCTGCTGCGTACCGAGACGATCGGCCACCGCGCCGGACGATTCCATAGCCATCTGCAGGCTACCACGAATTTGGTTTTTGGCCTTGGCCAACTCTGCGGCCGCCACCGTCTCGGTAGTAATCAGCTGCAGTTCTTCTATGATAGCAGTAATGGCCTCACCCTGCTTGGCGCGGTTGACACCAGCATACACCTCGAACTCGCCGCTGTCGACATAGTTTTCGATTCCCGCACCAATGCTATAGGCCAGCCCTTTGCGCTCGCGAACATTGGTAAACAGGCGCGAGCTAAGACCGCGGCCCAGGATGGTGGCAATAATTTTGGCGGCTGGATCATCGGGATGGCGATAAGGATAGGCGGTGGTGCCAATCGCCAGATGAACCTGGGCGGTATCTTTTGTAAGAGTAGCGGTACGCTTAGTAGCGAGCTTGGTGACGGCTGGAGTGGGCCGGTCGACCTTCTCCCCCGCCATACTCCCCATTAAGCCGCGAACCTGGGCGACCACCTTATCGTGGTCGACACGGCCGGCCGCCACCACCACCAAGTTGTGCGGCTGGTAGTAGTGCCTGAGGTAGCTCGCAATAGCGGCCCGGGGAATGGTTTTAATGACCTTTTCACTTCCGAGCACATCGCAGGAGAGCGGGTGGCGTGGCCACAGCAGCGCCGGCGTTAGCCGATGCACGTAGCTGGCCGGGTCGTCGCGGTACACGTTCATTTCTTCGAGCACCACTCCCCGCTCGCGGTCGATCTCTTCCGGGTCCAGCAGCGAGTTTTGAAGCATGTCGGCCAGGATGTCGATAGCCAAGCTGGTGTGCTCGTACGGCACTTTAATGTAAAAATTGGTCAGCTCGGCGGAGGTGTAGGCGTTGTTCCAGCCGCCGACCGCATCAATCTGCTCCGAAATAATTTTAGTGGAGGGCCGGCTGGTGGTGCCTTTAAAGAGTAAGTGCTCCAGAAAGTGCGAAACGCCGCCGTTTTCGGTAAAGCGCTCGTAGCGGCTGCCGACCCCGGCAAACATCGAGATGGTGGCGCTATAGGTACCGGGCATGTTGGCCGTGATAATCTGCAGGCCGTTGGGGAGCTTGGTGTGCTGCGGCTTCACGCCTTGGCCTCCTGCAGCCGGTGGCGTACAAAGATGGCGGCAGCTACCACTACCATAATAAGCACAATATAAGTTACGGGGCGAATCACCTGATAAATGGTGCCGAGGCTGTTGGCGAGGTAGTAGCCTAGACCGATCATCAGAGCGCTCCAGATGGCTGATCCAATCAAGGCGCTGAGGGCAAACATGCCGCGGGGCTGCTCGGCTACACCTGCAGCGTAGCCAGCGTAGCCTCGCAAAAAGGGCAAACAGTAGGCCAAGAGCGTAGCGACGCGGCCGTAGCGCTCAAACCAGCGGTGGGCGCGGGTTAAATCACGCTTGGAAAGCAGCACGTAGCGGCCGTAGCGCTCGATGAGTGGCACGCCGCCGTACTGGCCAATGGCGTGCGAGGCCACAGCGCCAATCAGCTGCCCCAGGAGCGCCGCCACGATAATGCCCGTAAGCCCTAGCGTCGAATGACGCAGCGCAACCCCCGCCAGCAGCAAAAAAGCCTCCGAAGAAAATAGCCCCAGGGTGCTCACAATGAGGCCAAGGCCGAGACCCAGGTAGCCAAAATGTTGAATAAGAGTGGTAGTCGTATGATCCATAACAAAAAAATGGGTGGCGCGCCGCCGCGTCCCCTCGCCTAGATTATTATGGAGTAAATCCAGCCATATTGCCAGCTACGGCTACTGGTTAAGGCCGTGGATGGCGAGCTGGGCGGCATCGCGATTAGCGGGGTTGAGACGCAGGGCGCGGCTCAAATCGGCGTGGGCGGCATTGGTACGCCCATCCTGAAGCAAACCGGCCGCTTGCAGCGCCAGCAGTTCGGAAACCGTCGGCTTAATGGAGCTATCGGCGTTGCGGTTAGCAATAACGCTATCAGGGTAGAGCGCCAGCGCCCGGCTGACGACCTGCTGGGCAGGAGCGGTGTGGCCCTGGCGCAGCTCGAGTGTGGCCAGGTCTAAGTAGTACTCCGGGTGGTTCCAGGGATCAAGCTGAAGGGTGTGGTTGTAATCCGCCACCGCTAGCGTAGCGTTGCCACTGAGCCGCTCGACCCGGGC
>JASLFZ010000057.1 GCA_030150485.1 Candidatus Saccharimonadales bacterium
AGGCAAGGTGGTGGTGACCATTGGGCGGCTACTGGCCTTGATCGTTTTTTTGATTGGGCTGCTGGTGGTACCGGTTATTATTGGCGTAGTATTGCAAAACCTGACGCAGCTAAGCTTCTTCTCCATGCTGCTCCAAATTGCGGCCACGTTGATTGTGCTGCCAGTCGCAAATCTTTACCTTTATCGCTATTACCAGGCACTGCGATGACCCAGGCCGAGGCCGCCGAGCGTATTGCCAAGCTGCGCGAGCAGATCAACGAGTATCGCTACCAGTACCACGTGCTCGACACCTCGATTATGAGCGAGGCTGCCGCTGATAGCTTAAAGCACGAGTTAAGCCAGCTAGAGGAAAAGTTTCCCGCGCTGATTACCCCCGATTCGCCAACACAGCGGGTGGCGGGAGCGCCGAGCGCTAAGTTTGTAGCGGTGGCACATCGAACCCCCATGCTGAGCCTTAACGATGTATTTGATCAGACCGAGACCGAGGCGTGGCTGGAGCGAGTCAAGAAGTTGACGCCCGATTTTGATGGCGAGCTGTACGCCGAGATTAAAATGGATGGACTGGCGGCCGCCTTAATTTACGAGGATGGTGTGTTTACGCAGGGGCTAACTCGCGGCGATGGCCGCACCGGCGAGGACGTCACCCTAAGCCTCCGCACCATTGAGGCGGTACCATTGCGCTTGCGGCACGATGCCGGCGCGCCCAGCGAGGTGTATCGTGGCCGTTTTGAAGTTCGCGGCGAGGTGTTGATGTATAAGAGCGTGTTTGCGCGCCTGAACGCGGCGCGCGAGGCCGCCGGCAAACCCCTATTTGCGAACCCGCGCAACACCGCAGCGGGGGCGATTCGCCAGCTGGATCCGCGGCTGGTGGCCGAGCGCCAGCTGAGCTTCCATGTTTATAGCGTCGTGACCCCTAACGACGTGGTAATGACACACGCAGCCGAGCACGCGCTGGCGGCAAAGCTGGGGTTTAAGGTCGAGCCGAACAGCCAGGTGGTTAAAGGCATTAAGGGAGCGATGGTGTTTACCGAGCAGTGGGAGGAGAAGCGCAAGGAGCTGCCTTATGGCACGGATGGGGTGGTGTTTACCGTTAACAACACTACCGTGTATCGACGACTGGGCGTCGTAGGCAAGGCCCCGCGTGGCTCAGCGGCGTTTAAGTTCCCGGCCGAGCAGGCCACTACGAAGGTGAAAGATATTATGGTTAGTATTGGCCGCACTGGCGCCGCCACGCCGTTCGCGGTGCTCGAGCCGGTGCTGATTGCTGGCAGCACGGTGCAGATGGCAACATTGCACAACGCGGGCGAGGTGGCGCGCAAAGATATCCGAGCCGGCGACACGGTGATCGTCCAAAAGGCTGGCGATATTATTCCGGAGGTGGTCGAAAGCTTGCCCAAGCTGCGCACTGGTAAAGAGGTGGTGTTCAAGATGCCGCAGAACTGCCCGGTCTGCGGCCACCCGCTATTCAAGGAGCCGCACGCGGCGGTGTGGCGGTGCATCAACTTTGACTGCCCGGCGCTGGAGTGGGGGCGTATCGTCCACTTCTCCAGCAAGGATGCCTACGACATTGAGGGGATGGGCGAAAAAAACGTGGCGGCGTTACTGGAGGCCGGCCTCATTAAGGATGCGGCGGACTTATTTACCTTGACCTATGAGCAGGTGGTTGAGCTGGATCGTTTTGCGGCGATTTCCGCGCGCAAGCTGGTTGAGAACATTCAGGCTAAAAAGACGATTAGTTTCGATCGCTTTATCTATGCACTGGGTATTCGGCACGTTGGCCAGCAGACGGCTCGCGATCTGGCGGATCACTTTGGTGCGCTGGAGGCCTTTCGGGCGGCTACGCTGGAAGAGCTCCAGGATGTGCCGGGTATCGGCGTGGTGGTGGCGGCGAGCGTTCACGAGTGGCTGAACTCCGAGCGCCATCAAGGGTTTTTGCAGAAGCTGCACGATAATGGGGTGCGGCCGCAAGCGGTTAAGCACGTGGAGGGTCCGCTGACAGGCAAGAGCTTTGTGATTACGGGTACGCTGAGCGCGTTTAGCCGGGAAGAGGGCGGCACGCGCATCGCAGCGCTCGGTGGCAAGCTACAAAACAGCGTCACAAAAGATACGACCTACTTAGTAATTGGTGATGATCCTGGTGACAGCAAGGTCAAGCAGGCGCAAAAATACGGAACCGAGCAAATTGATGAAGAGGCGCTTCTCAAGCTGCTTAAATCAGTGAGACCCTCGTAAGAGGGTCTCACAAGGGTCGTTGTTGAGAGGGCCGCTGAAAGCAGCTAGTCTGGCAGGCCGTATCCACGTCGCGAAGGTTTGGCGGGTCGTTTTTTGAACGCGGACAGATCTGGTGGTTTGGGTGGCCCCGGATCTTTAACTGCTAGGGGCACTGGTATTTTTACATCTGTGGGATGACTAACGATTTCCAGCCAGGAGTTTGTTCTATGGACCTCTATCTGACAGAAGAAAACCCCTTTCCTAACAAGTTCATCTTGAAGCTCCTGGGCGAGGCCTGTAAGGCCAAGCTGGGTGTCAACCTGCCAGCCGCTTGCTCGAGTCACCGTGGTGGGAACTACGACTGAGCCAGTGGTTGTGAACTGAGTAGATGCCGCGGCCAAATCCGTGAGGGCTTGCCCGTAGATACTGCCACGCTCGATAGCGGCTGTAATGCTCATAGTTACGCTCCTTTGGAGGGGAATCCGGTAGCACTACTATATATCTTAATAACTATTTGTCAATATGCTACTCACCTGGAAGTTTTGCTCCGCTAACCTAAAATCGCTACAATAGGCGCATGTCAAAGATTACCCCAGACGAGGTGCGACGGATTGCAGCGCTCGCAAGCATTGGCGTTGAGGACGACGAGGTTGAGCGGATGGCTCGTGAGCTCGACCACATTATGGGCTTTGTCGAGCAGCTGCAGACGGTTGATACGGCACGTGTTGAACCGACCGACCAGGTTACTGGGCTGGTGGATGTCTGGCGGCCAGATACAGTGTATGCGGCGGCGGAAAAGTTGAGCCGGGATGAGTTGCTCGCCAACGCACCGGATCAGCAGGATGGCTTTTTTAAAGTAAGACGCGTGCTCAACAATGATTGACCTGCGCCGACCGATTGCCGATATTGTGGCCGATGTACATAAGGGTAAGCTCAGCGCAGTCGAGCTGGTGACGGCCAGCTTAGCTGCTATCGAGAAAGCGGCGGACTATCATGCGGTGCTTGAGGTAAGTGAGGCAGCGCTGGCGCGGGCTAAAGATATTGATGCCGGGGATAAAAAAGGTCGATTGGCGGGTATCCCTTTTATCGCCAAAGACAACTTTTTGACACACAGTACGCACACGACGGCATCGAGTAATATACTTAAATCCTTTAAGGCGCCTTATCAGGCGACCGTGATCGAAAAGCTTGAGGCCGAGGGCGCTATTATGGTGGCTAAGGCCAACCTGGATGCGTTTGCGCATGGCACTTCGACCGAGAATAGCGACTTTGGACCGACGAAAAACCCGGTCGATAAAACCCGGGTGCCGGGTGGGTCCTCGGGCGGCTCGGCGGCGGCCGTGGCTCTGGGCCTGGCCTGCTTTGCCACCGGAACCGATACCGGCAGTTCCATTCGCATACCGGCCAGCTTTTGCGGCGTGGTGGGGATGATGCCAAGCTACGGCTTGATAAGCCGCTACGGTGTGGTGGCCATGGGCAGCTCGTTCGATACTATGGGCGCCCTGACCAATCATACGGTGGATATGTCGCTACTCATTGACATCATGGCCGGCAAAGATCCACGAGATGCTACCACCGTAGAACGCGCCAAAAGCTATGTTGATCAGCTCGACACCAACCTGAAAGGCAAAAAGGTCGGACTGGTCAAAGAGTACTTGGCCGAGGGTACCGATCCTGGCGTAAAGAAGGTTATCCTAGAGGCAGTTGACAAAATGAGGGCAGCGGGTGCTGAAATTATCGAAGTAAGTTTGCCTACTGCCGCGGAGCTGGCCTTGGCCTGTTACTACGTTTTAGTGCCGGCCGAGATCAGCTCTAACCTGGCGCGCTACGATGGCATCCGCTACGGGCACAGCTCTGCTAAAGCCACAACCCTGCAAGATACCTACCTCCTAAGCCGCAGCGAAGGCTTTGGTGCCGAGGCTAAGCGCCGCATCTTAATCGGCACGTATGTTCTGAGTAGCGGCTACTATGACGCTTACTACAAGCAGGCTCAAAAGGTCCGGACGCTGCTGATCGGCGAGTTTCAGGAAATGTTCAAGCAGGTAGACTTTTTGATTGGGCCGAATGCGCCCATGCCGGCGTTCAAGATAGGTGAGCGCACCCAGGACCCCTTGCAAATGTATCTGGCTGATATCTGCACGGTGGCAGTTAACTTGGTAGGAAGTACGGCTATGAGTGTGCCGGCGGGCGAGACCGAGGGCTTGCCGGTGGGATTGCAGATTATCGCTCCGCAACGCGGCGAGCGCGAGCTGCTGGGGGCGGCCCAGGCCGTCGAGGACCTGCTCGGAGCAGCCGTATGACAGGACTAATTCTTCTGATCGTGGTATTGGCGGCCGCACTGCTGCTTTTTGCGGTCGTGAGCGGTGCTGGCGCTCAAAAACCGCGACGTAATCGTCGCTCCGCTAATCGCGTTGGCGGCGTCGACCGCGAGTTTGTGGCGCGAAGGTGGGCTGAAATCGAGAGCAAGGCTGGCGGTGGGGCGCTGGCGTCGGCGGTCAGCGAGGCCGATAAGCTGCTGGATTACGCGCTCAAACAGTCGGGCGTGCGCGGTGAAACCATGGGCGAGCGCTTGAAAAACTCGGGTAGCCGGTTTAGCAACATGAACGCCATTTGGTCGGCGCACAAGCTGCGCAACACGTTGGCCCACGAGGCCGAGTTTGACTTAGTTCCCTCTGTGGCACGCGAGGCGATTGCGAGCTTCCGCCAGGGTTTGCAGGATTTGGGGGCGCTGTGAAAACGGTTTATTTTGTCCGCCATGGCGAGAGCGAGGCGAACTCTTCCAACGTGTTTAGTATGCCTACGGCCATAATTCCACTGACGCAGCTTGGTCGTGAGCAGGCCACAGCCACCGGCAAGCTGATGGCCTCTCAAGGTATAACCCTCCAGGCGATTATTAGCAGCACCTTGATCCGCGCTCGCTCTACGGCCGAGCTGGCCGCTCAGGAGGTTGGGTTTGAGCCTGAAAAGGTCGAGACCGATGAACGTCTCGTCGAAATTGAGTGTGGTAGGTTTAACGACATGGAGTTTACGCCGGAAAACGAGCGCAAGCGTAACGAGCAGTACATGATCAAGGGAAACGAGTACGGCGTGGAGTACATTGGGGATTTAGTTAGGCGGACGGAAAGCTTTAAGGCCGAGCTCGAGAAGCGCCCCGAGGACACTATCTTGGTGGTGGGGCACGGCTTTTCGGGCCGCGCGCTGCGGAGGTTGTTCGCGGGAGTGGAGCAGACTACACCGATGCCAAAAATGCACAACGCCGAGCTTATGCAGCTGTATCCGTATGCTGAGATTACCGACCCGGATAGAAAGAGAATCCTATGAGTAAGTACGAAACCGTCGTTGGTATAGAAACGCACGTGCAGCTCGCCACTAAAAGTAAGCTGTTTTGTGGCTGCGATAACGATTCGCGCGCGGCGGAGCCTAACACGAATGTGTGTCCAGTGTGCCTGGGTTTCCCTGGCGCACTGCCGGTACTGAATGAGGGTGCCGTGAAGCTAGCGCTGCGGGCTGGGATCGTGCTGGAGGCTTACTACGATAAGCAAGGCAGCTACCCGAAGAAGTTTCATACCAAGTTCGACCGCAAGAACTACTTTTACCCCGATAGCCCGATGAACTATCAGATTACGCAGTTTGACGAACCGATTATCGGCAAAGGCTACGTGGAGTTCCCGGTGGACGGTGTCGTGAAGCGGGTTGGCGTAACGCGAGCGCACCTGGAGGCCGATGCTGGCAAGCTGATCCATCCGCCTGGCGCCGACTACTCACTGGTAGACTTAAACCGCGCCGGCACACCGCTACTCGAAATTGTTAGCGAGCCGGATATGCGCAGTGCGGCTGAGGCCAAAGCCTACGCGCAGGAGCTATACCACTTGATGCGCTACGCGGGCGTAAGTGACGCCAACCTTTACTACGGCAATCTGCGTTTTGACGTGAATGTCAGCTTGCGCCCCGTTGGCACCAAAGAGTTCGGGACGCGTACCGAGAGTAAAAACCTTAACTCATTTCGCGCTGTTGCCGGGGTGGTCGAGTACGAAACGAAGCGCCAGGCCGAGCTGCTCGATCGTGGCGAGAAGATCGTGCAGGAGACGCGCGGTTGGGATGAGGGTCGTGGCGTGACGTTTAGCCAGCGCACCAAGGAAGAGGCCCACGACTATCGCTATTTCCCGGAGCCAGATCTGCCGCCGCTCGTGATTACGGAAAAGATGCTGCGAGGTACTCAGGAGAAAATGCGTGCGGATAGTCAAGCCATTATGCCAAACGTAATTCGCAAAGCGCTAGGGGAGCTCAAGCTGCCGGCGCGGGAAATTGAGGCCCTCATAGAGTCACCTTATGAAGCACAGCAGGCGTGGAACTTAACTCTTGAGTCATTGGGAAGGTCCCAGATCAAATTTGTATTCAACTGGCTTATCGGTGACCGGAAGCGACTCGAAGAGGAAAAGCAGCAGTCTTTTAAGGAATCAACCATAACGCTCAATAACCTCCTCAGAGTGGGGGGAATGGTAGAGAAGGGCGAGCTAAGCTCAACCAACGCCAAGGTCTTGATAGAGGCGTTGTGGGGCGATGGTGACCAGCCAGGCAAACCGATGGAGCTGGCTAAAAAGCTAGGTCTCATTCAGGTTTCCGATTCGGGAGCGCTGGAAAAAATTGTCGACGAGGTGATTGCCGAAAACCCAAAGCCGGTCGAGGAGTATAAGGCTGGTGAGAAAAAGGTGCTGGGCTTCTTAGTGGGGCAGGTAATGAAGCGCTCTAAAGGCCAGGCCAACCCCCCGATGGTGAATGATATACTGAAGAAAAAATTAGGAGGTTAAGTGGGGCTCGATCTGTCGTCAAACAATCTGTTCAAGCCGATTAGCGAGAACCTCAATACGGTGCTGCATAACCTCCCAATAGCGCTGGTTACTCTGATTATTGGTATTATCGTTATCCGCTTGCTCTCTTTTGTAGCGAGCTGGCTGATCGGTTTTATCCGCATGCAGAAGGGCCTGAAAGAAATTCTGGTCTCAATTATCGACTCTGTTCTGGCTATTTTCTTGATTATTGTGGTGTTGCAGTCGTTGGGTCTCAGTAACATAGCCTTTGTGGTGACGGCGCTGGTGGCGGGTCTCGGTATTGCGATCGGTAATGGTGGCATCCCTTTGATGACTGATGTGATCTCGGGCATTTATTTGGGCCGCGACCGTAACTTTAGTATTGGGGACATCGTGCGGGTGGGCGATTCGGGCGCCGAGAAGGTGGAGGGCGAGGTTATCAGCATGGATATGCGCCGCACCCGCATTCGAGATAAGGAAGGGCTGATGCACAGTCTGCCGAACACTCTGGTCGAACGCAATGAGTACGTTTTAATCACCAAAAAGCGCGACCGCACCGATACCTAGTATTGCCCTCATGCTTGCGTAGAAGCACAAAATACGGTGATAATGAGCTATAACGAAGGATCGCCATGCAGGAAGTCCAAACCATCCTGATTATCTTACTCAGTATCGGCTTTTTCATTCTCTTGATATTGGGTATTGCCATGGTGCTAGTGCTGTTTAAGATCATGACCAACATTCGTCGGATTACGCAGCGGCTGGATGAAACCACCGAAAACCTGGGCGACATGGCGACGTACGTCGGCAAAAAGGTGGCGCCGACCGCGCTATCGGCGCTGGGTTCTTTGATGTGGCGTGGTGCGAAGTCTAAGGTGAAGAAGAAGGACAAGTAGATGGCTAACCCTCCCAAAGCGGATAATGGTAAGTTCGTTGCCGGCGCTATCTTTGGCACGCTGCTCGGTGGCTTAGCAGCTCTGTTGCTGGCACCTCAAAGCGGTCGCGAAACCCAAGAGGATCTGAAAGAGCGGGCCAAAAGGATTGTTAGACAAGCTGATAGCCGCCTTGACGATATTGAGCTTGAGTTGGAAGATCAAATCAATAACCTCAAGGTTGCGGCGCGCGACTTGCGGGGCGAGGACTATGAGGACAGCCAGCGCCTTATTACCCGGGCCGAAATACTCAAAAATGATCTCCAAGATTCGGCTGGTCGACTGGCGAGCACCAACCGTGTGGCGAAACAAACCGCAGCCTCCGACGCTAAACGGTTGGTCGATGAGGGCCAAGAGGTTCTCGGCGAGCTTGAGCGTATGACCGAGCGGTTTATGGACTCGGCCACTCGCTCGCACGATAGTAGCGACACGCAGTCTAAAAAGTAGATCCCTATCCTTTAAACCGAACAAAAGGCGTATAATAAGGTCATGGATGAATGTCAAGACTTTAAACGCTTATGCTCGCGTGGTACGATTGAGTCAGCGAAGGGGAGATATACGTGAGTCAAAAGGATGCGACGGCGTCTCAGGAAGTGGCGCCTAAGGCTCGGTTTGTGCACCTGCACAATCACTGCCACTACAGTTTGCTGGATGGCTTGCAAAAGGTACCCCAGATGCTGGATCGGGCGCTTGAGCTGGGCATGGACGCACTGGCCATTACCGACCACGGTACGCTGTCTGGCGCGATTGAGTTTTATAACGTTGCCAAGAAAAAGGGCGTTAAGCCCATTATCGGTCTTGAGGCATATGTGGCGCCGCGGCGGATGCACGATAAAAGCGGTAAGATTGACGCTAATCCGTATCATCTGATCCTGCTCGCCAAAAACTACCAAGGGTATCAAAACTTGATGCGGCTCTCGACCGAGGCGCATCTCAACGGCTTTTACTATAAGCCGCGAGTTGACCGTGAGCTGCTGGCTGAGCTGCATGAAGGCATTATTGCGCTATCAGGCTGCGCTTCGGGCGAGGTGGCTCGGCATATCTTAAATGGGGCGATGGAAGATGCGCGCGCCACCATTGAGTGGTACCGTGACACCTTTGGCGCCGAAAACTACTACTTGGAGCTGCAGGATCACGAGGAGTGGGAGCCCCAAGTGCGAATTAATAAGGGGCTGCAGGAGCTGAACCAGATAACGGGTGTACCGCTGGTGGTCACCGCCGACTCCCACTACACCTGCCGGGACGACCGCGAGGCCCACGAGATCTTGCTGTGCGTCCAGACCGGCAAGACCATTGGTGACACCGACCGGATGGAGATGGACATGGCGCTGTTCGTGTCCGGCCCGGATGAGGTGGCCGAGCGCTGGAAGCATCAGCCAGAAGCGGTGTCTAATGCGGTCAAAATCGCTGACGCCTGCAACGTGGAACTTGAGCTCGATAAAATCTTGATTCCCACCTTTCCCACACCAGAGGGCAAGACCGAGCATGACTACCTGCATGAGCTGTGCTGGCAGGGCGCCATGTGGCGCTACGGTGACATCCCGAAGGAAGATATGCATCTCCAAACCGAGGCTAAGGCCCGCAAAGCCCTGCCGACGGAGATTGTCGAGCGGCTGGACTTTGAGCTGAGCGTGATCAGCAAAATGGGCTATGAGGGCTACTTCCTGATCGTGGCCGACTTCATTAACTGGGGTAAAAATCAGGGGATTATCTTTGGGCCCGGGCGCGGTTCGGCGGCCGGCTCGATCGTGGCCTTTGTGATGAACATTACCGACCTCGACCCGCTGAAGTACGACCTGCTGTTTGAGCGGTTCCTGAACCCCGACCGTATCTCGATGCCGGATATTGATATCGATATTCAGGATACGCGTCGTGGCGAGGTGATCGATTACGTGACTGAAAAGTACGGCCAGGACCGGGTGGCGCAGATTGTGACCTTTGGCACCATGGCCGCGCGCAATGCGGTACGCGATACCGGCCGCGCGCTCGGTATGAGTTACGCCGAGGTGGACGTAATTGCCAAAAAGATTCCGGCCCCGGTGCAGGGGCGGCATATTCCGCTGGCAACCTCAATTAAGGCCGATCCTGAGCTGAGCGCCGAGTACCGCGATAACCCGCGAGCTAAAAATCTGATTGATCTTGCGATGAAGCTTGAGGGGACGATTCGGAGCAACGGGGTGCATGCGGCCGGTGTGGTGATCGCGGCAGATGACATTGTGAAGTTTACGCCGCTGCAGCGGGCCCAAAAGGGCGGTATTTGCACGCAATACTCGATGGGGCCAATCGAACAGCTGGGCCTGCTCAAAATGGATTTCCTGGGGCTATCAAACCTCAGTATCATCAATAATGCGCTGCGAATTATCAAAAAGGTTTATGGCAAGCAGATCGATATTGCCGACATCCCGCTTGATGATGCCAAAACCTATGAGCTGTTTAGTCGCGGCGACACCACTGGAGTGTTTCAACTGGAATCGGCCGGCATGAAGCGCTACCTCCGCGCGCTGAAGCCGAGTAAGTTTGATGACATTGTGGCCATGGTGGCGCTATACCGTCCCGGTCCGATGCAGTTCATCGACGATTTTATTGAGCGCAAGCATGGCCGCAAAAAGGTTACCTATGATCATCCTGGTATGGAAGAGGCGCTGGGTAATACCTACGGGATTTTGGTGTACCAGGAGCAGTTCATGCAGATCAGTAAGGATATGTGTGGCTTTACCGGGGGCCAGGCTGATACCCTGCGCAAAGCGATTGGCAAAAAACAGCGTGATACCATGGCCAAAATGAAGACGGCCTTTATTGATGGTATGGTTAAGCACTCCGGCGTGGAGCGTAAGTTCGCCGAGACTTTCTGGAGCCAGCTCGAAGCCTTTGCCGATTACTGCTTCAATAAAAGCCATTCGGCCTGTTACGGCTTGATTGCGGTCTGGACGGCCTATCTTAAAGCGCACTACC
>JASLFZ010000069.1 GCA_030150485.1 Candidatus Saccharimonadales bacterium
AGGCTGGAGAGTTTGACTACTCCGGCTCGCAAGCGATTAAAGCGCTCAAAGAGGCCGGCCTGACAACGATACTCGTAAACCCTAATATCGCCACGGTACAAACCGACGGCGACATGGCTGATCGCGTCTACTTTCAGCCACTAAACGCGGCGACCGTCACTAAAATCATTAAACGCGAACAACCGGATGCAGTGGTGCTGAGCTTTGGTGGCCAAACCGCGTTAAATCTGGGTCTCGAGCTCGATGATAGCGGCGTCTTTAAGAAACATGGCGTGAAGGTGCTTGGTACCCCGGTGAGCGCTATTAAAATTACGGAAGACCGCGACCTCTTTAAGCAAGAGCTGGCCAAGATAGAGGTACATACGGCGGTGAGCCAGGCCGTTTATAGCGTAGCGGAGGCGTTGGTGGCGGCCAAAAAGATCGGCTACCCAGTGATGATGCGCTCCGGGTTTAGCCTCGGTGGTCTTGGCTCCGGCCGGGTCAACACACCTTCTGAGCTGAAGGCTAAGGCCGGCGAGGCCTTTCAGGCTGTTAGCCAAGTTTTGATCGAGGAGTATTTGGCGGGGTGGAAGGAAGTCGAGTATGAGGTGGTGCGCGACAGCGGCGGCAACACCATCACCGTCTGCAACATGGAGAACTTTGATCCGATGGGCATCCACACCGGCGAAAGCATCGTGGTGGCACCCAGCCAGACGCTAACAAACGAGGAGTATCACCGGTTGCGGGCGATCGGCATTAAGACGATTAACCACCTGGGGATTATTGGCGAGTGTAACATCCAATACGCGCTGAACCCGGCCAATGGAGATTACCGGGTGATTGAGGTGAATGCGCGGTTGAGCCGCTCGAGCGCCCTGGCCTCAAAGGCTACCGGCTATCCTCTAGCGTTTGTCGCCACCAAGCTGATGCTGGAGCAAAAGCTTCATGAAATTAAAAATGCCGTAACCGGTAGCACGCCGGCCTTTTACGAGCCGGCGCTGGATTACCTGGCGGTGAAGATGCCGCGCTGGGATCTTACCAAGCTGAAAACCGATGACCGCTCGATTGGCTCGGAGATGAAGAGCGTTGGTGAGGTGATGGCGCTGGGCCGCTCGTTCCCGGAGGCACTGCAGAAGGCGGTGCGGATGTTGAACATTGGCGCCCAAGGGATTTCCAGCCACCGGTATGAGTTTGAGGATCCGCTGGCCGAGGTGCAGACCGCCACCGATCACCGCCTGTTCGCCATCTACGAGGCGCTGGCGGCCGGTAGCAGCGTTGAGGCGCTCCATAAGCTTTCCGGCATAGACCCATGGTTTCTGAGCCATATCAGCGCCATTCAGCAGCATGAAGAGATAATTAAAACTGAAGGACTATCTAAAGAGCTGTTGCACAGAGCTAAGCAGCTGGGGTTTGCCGATAGCCGGCTCGCCACACTGGCTGGCCTTAGTGAAGAACAGGTGCGCACGCAGCGCCAAAAAAGTGGCATTACCCCCATAATCAAGCAGATTGATACGCTGGCCGGCGAGTTCGATGCCGAAACCAACTATCTTTACACCACCTATCACGGCACCGAGCACGACGTGAATCCATTACCACGCAAGCCGATCATCATTCTTGGTGGCGGCCCCTACTGCATTGGCTCCTCGGTGGAGTTCGATTGGTGCGCGGTGAACACCGCTAAAACCCTTCATGCCCATAAGCGCTCGACCATTATGATTAACTCCAATCCCGAAACCGTTTCGACCGACTTTGACCGCTCCGACCGCCTTTACTTTGAGGAGCTCACACTGGAGCGGATTCGCGACATTGCCGATTTTGAGCGCGAGGGCGGCATCGTGGTCTCGGTCGGTGGCCAGATTGCCAACAATGTCGCCCTGCCGCTACACCAGAACGGCTACCATGTTCTCGGGACTTCGCCGGAAATGATCGATGGCGCCGAGGATCGCCACAAGTTCTCCTCCATGCTCGGCAAACTCGGCATCGACCAGCCCGCCTGGGAGTCGGTCACCACACTGAAAAAGGCCCGCGCTTTCGCCACTCAAGTCGGTTATCCCGTCCTGATTCGTCCTTCCTATGTGCTGAGCGGAGGCGCCATGAACGTCGTCACCAGTGAAGCCGATTTGGACCGCTACCTGCAAGCCGCTACGCGCCTTTCGCCCGACCACCCGGTGGTAATTTCGCAGTTTATTACCAACGCCAAGGAGCTGGAGATCGACGGCGTGGCCCAAAACGGTAAGCTGGCGATTTACGCCATTAGCGAGCACATTGAAAACGCCGGGGTGCACTCCGGCGACGCTACCGTTGTACTGCCGGCACAGCGCCTCTACCTAGAGACCATTCGGCGCGCTAAACAGATTACGCGGCAGATCGTTAAGAACCTTGAGATTACCGGGCCATTCAACATTCAGTTCATCGCTAAGGATAATGACATTAAGGTAATTGAGTGCAACGTACGCGCCTCACGCTCCTTCCCCTTCGTTTCCAAGGTGACGGGGCACAATTTTATTGCGATCGCGACCGAAGCTATGCTGGGCATTCCCCAGACTAAAACCTATCAGACACTCGAGCTTGATTATGTGGGGGTGAAAAGTCCTCAGTTTTCCTACAACCGGCTGAAGGGCGCCGATCCCGTGGCCGGCGTGGAGATGGCCAGCACCGGCGAGGTGGCGTGCCTGGGCAGCGACCTACATGAGGCCTTTTACACTTCGTGGCTGGCTACAGAACAGGTAGTGAAGGGTAAACGATTGCTACTAACGGCTGCGGCCGACCAGCGCCACAAAGTTATTGAAGAGGCTCAAGCGCTGCACACCCAGGGCTGGGAGATTTTTGCGACCGCCGGAACGCACGACTTTTTGGCCAAGTACGGCGTGCCCTCCAAAAAGCTGCATAAGATCCAAGAGAAAAAGGAGCCCAGCATCGCCACGGCCATCTGCAAGCGGCAGCTTGATTTGATGATTAACATTCCGATTGCGGCCGAGGCAAATCGCGATGCCTTCACCATCCGACGGCTCGCCATCGATAACCATATTCCGCTCGTAACCAACGCCGAGGTGGGCGCCATTTTGATGCGCTGCTTAGCACTGTACCCAGCTGGCACACTGGAGCCCAAAGCCTGGCAGGAGTTTCTGGGAGCGGAAGCGTAACCGCTTAATATACTATTTGTGATATAAGTTCTGGTTCTGGCCCCCTCCGAAGAGAGGGCCAGACAAGCGAACCACCTACTAATTTACCCAAATGGCCTCCAGATGGAGACCTTCCCCTCCTTATCGGTACTTCCCTTGGCTGCGAACCGCTCGGTGTGGCCAACCGGAGCCTCTGATCCGACGCCGCGGCCCATAATACGGCCGCCTCGACCAACCGCGTCAGCGTCTCTGCGTCCGCCAAAGTCGCGTGGGTTTGTAGGTTCCGTACGGCGACGCTCGGCGTCGCCAACGATGTCATCGGCATCCCGTGGAATAGGTCATCACCCCTTTGGGTTATGGATTTAGTTGTGTGCTTGTCGCGCAATAATAGAGCGCTTGCCCTACCATCTACTTAATTTATATCAAATATGCGATAAAGATGTAAAGAAGATTATTGCTGTGGAGGGATCCTGGCGCCTGAGCGCCAAGATCCGGGACCACATCGATACGGTTGAAGCTAGTTTAGGAAGAGCTGCGGGCTGGGGCTGAGCGCGGAATGCGCCGGATCGAGACAATCGGCCTCCTGCTACTGGTTCCGCGCAGGAATTCTCTGACAACTGGCTCCAGACCCTTCCCCTCCAGCGGTTCGGCAAGACTTGATTGTGCTGCTGCTACCTGCCTGGTTGTCTTCCTACGATCTCGTTGGCCCTTGCGGCTTACGGATGAGGTACGGTGCACTTCCCTACTCCCTTGTTCGATGTGATTGTGGGCCGGCAGCACTCCTGAAATGCGCCAGCGTGGGTACTTCTTAGAAAAGACTTACATTATTTATACCCGCTATAGCTTACCACGAACAAGCTAAAGCGTCACAATTATTGCTGCGAAAGAAAGCCCTCTTTTGTAAGTTGGCCCATTATGCGGATGATGCGATCTGGCGGCTCTTCCGGAAAGCGGTTAACCACATCTTGGGCGGTAAGAATAGGAAACTCCAGCAGCAGGCGGATAATAGCACCACGGATTTGACGGTCGGAGCCCTCAAAGCGCGATTGGCGCGTGTAGTGTTTGCTGCGGCGGTTAGGATTGGGGATGATGGTAGCGAGATGCGCGCCGTAGTCCATCAAGGCGTAGTACCACTCGCGGGGATTTTCTCGGTCAAGTGCCTCGCTAATGAGCGGCATGAGGTCGCTATCTGGAACGTCCGCGTGGTCGGCGAAAAAATGGTGCAGAAATACCCGGCGGATGTTGGTTTCAATGAAAACTACCGGTTCCTTAAAAGCAAAGGCAGCAATAGAGCCGGCGGTGCCGGAACCAATACCGGGAAGTTTGATAAGCTGAGCGGGGTTTGCGGGCAAGCGGCCCTCGTATTCCTCCAAGACGGCTTGGGCTAGCTTCTGCAAATTAAGCGCTCGGCGGTTGTAGCCCAGCCCTTGCCAGGCAGCCAGAACCTCGACCACCCGAGCGCATGCCAAGCTGCGAAAATCCGGGAAAGCAGCCACGAAAGGAGGATATTTTTGTAGCACCCGGCTCACCTGGGTTTGCTGCAGCATAACCTCAGAAACTACCACGTTATAGGGCGACGGCTGCTCACGCCACGGCATAATGCGAGCATGGTCACGGTAGTAGTCCCAAACGAGCTCACGAAACGCAGCAACGGTCATCATTGCCCTATTGTAACGCGAGAGCTACAGAGCGCCGAGGTTGCGGTTGAAGTTGGTGGGCGTAGGGTGCGGTGCAAGCTGCAGGCTGACGATGGGACCGTGGGCGGCCTCCGGGCCGTGGGCCTCCTTGAAGCTATGCTCCATTTGCAGCTTATCGCGAATATCGAGATGCGAATGCTCAATACTATTTAGGGCTGATGCCAGCGTCGGGTGGTTCATTTTACCTACAACTTGGAAGCGTTCGCGATCCATGATGGTATCGTGGCCGCTGAACTCGACCAAATCACCGACCTGAATGTTTTGATGCTCGGCGTCGCCCATGCGTAAAGCGAGTGGGTTTTTGTGTTGCAGCAGTAAATCATAGCTGTGATGTTGCAAGGGGATGGCACTATCCATTGGCGCGTTTAAATCCTCGATTAAGTTTCGCCAGTAGGGCGCGGGGCGCTAAATGTGTGGCAAAGGCTGCCGCACGATTTTGCCAGCCGGCTACCGCTACTGCCTTCCCGGCTATCATAGCATCGTAACCGATGGCGGCAACAGCCTGGGCGCTCAAATGCCCCTGGCCAAAACGGCCGGGGTTGGCAATGCCGGCAGCAGAGGCAAAGTTGGTCTTGGTTGAGCCCGGGCACAACGCGGTGGCGGTTACGCCAGCGCCATGAAGTTCCTGGTTGAGCGCAACCGACCACGACAATACATAGGCTTTGGTGGCAGCATAAGCTGCAAGATTAGGGCAAGGCAGAAACGCAGCAATGGAAGCCACATTGAGAATGCGGCCGTAACCGCGTTCCACCATCGCCGGCACGAGCAGGCGGGTCAGCTCAGTAAGGGAGCTGATGTTGAGCTGGATCATATCGAGAAGCTGTGGCGCATCTGACTCAATAAAAGGCCCATTGACGCCAAAACCGGCGTTATTAATGAGGATATCCACGGTGAGCTGGGCTTTGGCGAGCTGGTCGCGTAGCTTGCTAGCAGCACCTGGTTTAGACAGATCCTGTACCAGCACGGTCGCTGTAATGGTATAGCGCTCACGGAGGCGAACGGCGAGCTCATCGAGTTGCGGCTTGCTGCGTGCAACCAAGACGACGTTGTGGCCGTGGGCGGCACACAAAGTGGCCAGTTCAAGGCCAATACCGCTCGAGGCACCGGTAATAAGAGCAGTTTGAGATTTGGGGGCTTTAGGAGAGGCGGCCATGGCCTTTAGTATAGCTTACTTGCGCAGCTTAGTAGCTTCGAGCCAGGCGGTGGAACGGGCGACGCTAGCTTTGGCGCTCGCCATCTCGCGATCGGTCTGGGCGGCACGCTCTTGCTCTTGGGCGGCGGCCAGCTGTTGGTTAGCGTGAGCTTGGTCGATAGTATCAACATGCTGGGCCTCATCCACGAGCAGACGGACTGTATCGGGAGTAATTTCGGCTAAGCCGGTAGCAATTACGTAGTGATCCATCTCAGCGGTGGTGTCGCCGGCTTGGCGACGCACCGAGACCACACCCAGCCGCGTAACCGTGGTGAGCGGAGTGTGATGAGGCAGAATGCCAAGATCACCGCCGGTAGTGGGCACAATGACCTCCGCCACCGTTTCGCTAGCCACGTGGCCGCCGGGGGTCAGGATATCGAACTGGAGCGTTCCGGCCACTTACTTAACCTGGTCGATGCGGCCTTTAAGCAAGAAGGCCGATTCGGGCTTATCATCGTGCTTGCCATCGAGAATCTCACGGAAGCCGGCGACGGTTTCGGCACGGGTAACGTAGGCGCCAGGTGTGCCGGTGAAGGTTTCAGCCACGAAGAACGGCTGGGTCAGGAAGCGCTGGATGCGCCGGGCTCGCTCGACGGTTTGGCGGTCCTCATCACTGAGCTCGTCCATACCGAGGATCGCGATGATGTCTTGGAGGTCGCGGTAGCGCTGCAGCACTCGCTGAACCTCACGAGCGACATCGTAGTGCTCTTGGCCGACAATGTTGGCGTCCAACATGGTACTGGTGGAGTCGAGCGGGTCGACCGCCGGGAAAAGCCCCTGCTGGGCTAGGCCACGAGCCAGGGCCACAGTGGAGTCAAGGTGAGCGAAGGTGGCGGCCGGTGCGGGGTCGGTGAAGTCGTCGGCGGGCACATACACGGCCTGGACAGAAGTGATTGAACCGGTGGTAGTACTGGTAATGCGCTCCTGGAGTTGACCCATTTCCTGAGCTAGGTTGGGCTGGTAACCGACGGCACTGGGCAGGCGGCCGAGCAAGGCGCTTACTTCTGAGCCGGCCTGGGTAAAGCGAAAGATGTTATCGATAAACAGCAGCACGTCCTGACCTTGATCGCGAAACGCCTCGGCCAACGTAAGACCGGAAAGCGCCACGCGCAGACGGGCCCCGGGCGGCTCGTTCATCTGGCCAAAAACCAACGCAGCGTTTGGCAGCACGCCGGACTCCTTCATCTCGTAGTAAAGGTCGTTGCCCTCTCGGGTGCGCTCCCCTACCCCAGCGAACACCGACTTTCCACCGTGCTCTTTGGCGATGTTGTGGATCAGCTCCTGAATGATGACGGTCTTGCCGACACCGGCACCACCAAACAGACCAACCTTGCCGCCCTTGGCGACCGGTGCAATCAGGTCGATAACCTTGATGCCAGTTTCAAAGATTTCTTGGCGGCCAGACTGCTCGGTAAGCAATGGGGCTTCGCGGTGGATCGGAGCGCGGCGGGTAAACTTGGCGCCCTTGCCGTCGATCGGTGCGCCGGTAACATTAAACATGCGGCCGAGCGTATCATCGCCGACCGGGATGCTAATTGGCGCGCCGGTGTTAATAACCGGCTGGCCGCGGTAGAGGCCGTCGGTGCTCGAAAGCGAGATGGCGCGAACGGTGCGGCCGCTGAGGTGCTGGGCGACTTCGAGTACGATTGGCTCAGCGCCATCGCGCTGGACTTCAAGCGCGTAGTTGATTGAGGGCAGCGCCCCCTCAAAATCGACATCGACGACGACACCCAAAATTTGGGCGATGGCGCCTGGCTTGGTAGCCGGCTTAGGGGTGGATTTGGTTGCGGTTGTTTCTGCCATGGTATCTCCTTCTATTGCTCTTCAATGGCTGCGGCGGCACCGGTAATTTCGGATAGCTCCTGGGTGATACCGGCCTGGCGCAGTGTGTTAACTTCTAATGTTAGTGAATCGATAAG
The DNA here is from genome assembly GCA_030150485.1 of Candidatus Saccharimonadales bacterium. Taxonomy (GTDB): domain Bacteria; phylum Patescibacteriota; class Saccharimonadia; order UBA4664; family SCTI01; genus JASLFZ01. The sequence continues at coordinate 7,910 of JASLFZ010000069.1, forward strand.
GTCGCTGGCGTTATCGGTGGCGGCCCGCATGGCGAGCATCCGCATAGCGTGCTCGCTGACACCAGCCTCTTGGGCGGCGTTGAGCATGGCGGCGTCAAAGAGACGCGTCAGCGCAGCGGCCACCACCTCCTCGGGGCTGGGCTCGAGCAACGTGAGGACGTTGGCCTCGGACGCCGGAGCGCCCTCCTCTAAGGCTGGCAGTTCAACCGGCCACACCGGCATCACGCGCACCTCTTGTTGGAGAGCTGAAATCGAATGAGTGTAAATCACCTTGATGGCGTCGATGGTGCCAGCCGCATACAGCTCACGCAGTTGGTCGCTGAGCGGCTGAATATCGGCAATGATAGGATCGGTGGCACGGCCAACGATGCGCTGAATAATTTCCACCTGAGGCAGCTTTTCGGCCGAACGAATGGCGTGAGTCCCGAGCGCCACTATCTTGACGGCTACCCCATCGGCCTGATAACGCGCTACCTCCTTGCGCAGACGAGCCGCCACATTGAGGTTATAGGCACCGGCCAAGCCGCGATCGGAGGCAATCACCATAATTGCCACCGCCTTAATCTGGTCACGTCGCCACAAAGCCAGCTCGCTGGGCTCGACGTCGTTCGCCAGCAACCGCTGCAAGGTCTCAAGCGCCGCGCCGATGTAGTCGTGCGAGCGCTTCGCCACCGCTTGGGCACGCCGCAGCTTGGTAGCATCCACCAGCTGCATGGCCTTGGTGGTCTGGCGCGTATTGCTAATCGAGCGGATACGGCGCTGTAAGGACTGCAGCTGAGCCATTTAGGCGGTCTCCTCAATCAGGTCATCCAGGGCGGTGGCAATAACCTTCTCTAGCTGGCTGCGATGAGCGTCGGTCAGCTCCGTGCCGGTGTTCAGCTCCTCAACCATTTTGGGGTGCTTGTGGAGGTGCTTAATCAGCTCCGTGCGGGCCTCGCCGACCTTTTCGAGGGCGACAGCATCAAGAGCACCACCGGTGCCGGCTAGGAGCAAGATGCTCTGCTCGGCCACCGAAAGCGGCTGGAACTGCGGCTGCTTGAGGATTTCCGTCAGACGCTGGCCCCGCTCAAGCTGGGCCCGGGTTGCGTCATCCAGGTCACTCGCAAACTGGGTGAAGGCGGCCACCTCGTTATACTGGGCCAGGCTGACGCGCAAACTACCGGCCAGCTTTTTGATGACTTTTGGCTGGGCGGCGCTACCAACACGACTTACCGAGTTACCAACATCAATGGCGGGGCGAATACCTTGGTTGAAGAGATCGGTGGTAAGAAAAATCTGACCATCGGTGATCGAAATAACGTTGGTAGGGATGTAGGCCGAAATGTTCGCGGCCTGGGTTTCAATGATCGGCAGGGCGGTCAGCGAGCCGGCGCCGTGGGCATCACTGAGCTTAGCGGCCCGCTCAAGCAGACGTGAGTGGAGGTAAAAGACGTCGCCGGGATAAGCCTCGCGGCCGGGTGGGCGGCGTAGCAGGAGCGACATCTGGCGGTAGGCCTGCGCGTGGCGGGTAAGGTCGTCGTAAATGGCCAAAGCGTGACCGCCGTTATCACGGATTTCCTCACCGATGGAGGCGCCGGCGTAGGGCGCCAAATATTGCAACGTAACTGGGTCGGTAGCAGAGGTCGCCACAATAATACTGTTAGCCAGTGCATCACTCTGGCGCAGACGCTCCACCAGGTTCGCGATGGTGCTACGCTTCTGGCCGATGGCTACGTAAATGGAGACGATGCCACTCTTTTGCTCCATCTGGTTAAGCATGGTATCGAGGGCAATAGCGGTTTTACCGGTCTGGCGGTCGCCAATAATGAGCTGACGCTGGCCGCGGCCGATCGGCACCATGCCGTCAATGGCGAGGATACCGGTTGCCACCGGCTCATGAACCGACTTACGGCTCATGACGTCGGGCGCGGGCCCTTCAATCGGGCGGCGCTTAGTGGCTTTGATGGCGCCCAGCCCATCCAGCGGTCGGCCCAGCGGGTCGATCACGCGGCCAAGCAGGCCATTGCCCACCGGAACGCTGAGCTGCTCGCCGGTCTGGGTGGCCTCGGCACCGGCGCCAATGGCATCGTTTTCGTCGAGAAGCACGGCGCCAATCTCGTCTTCAAGCAGGTTAAGCACGAGGGCGCGGGCGGTTTCACCACCCATGTTCAGCTCCAGCACCTCGCCCAGCTGGGCCTGCGGCAAACCTTGAATGGTGACCACGCCATCGCCTAAGCGCGAGACGATCCCGCGCCCTTTAAGCTGAGTGGTACTCGGTAAATTGCTAATTGCGGTCTGAAGTTCAGCGGTAATTTCGGAGAGAGATAGTTTAGCCATAGTTTAAATCCTTATTTGTTCTAAGCGCGTGCGCAGGCTGAGGTCGAGGCTGGCATCGGCGGTGGTTAAGCGAACGCCACCCAAAAGGCTGGCATCGGTAGTGGTTTCGAGTTCATGGCTGCTGCCACCAACCCGTTTGGTAAGTTCGGTAGCCAACTGGTCGAGAACGCTCAGGGGTAGTTCGCGAGCACTGGTGGCTCGCACCACGATGTGGCCGGTTTGGCGGGCGAGCTCGCGTTCAAGATCCGGCAATAAACGCTCCAGGTCGGGGCGATTACCACCGGCCGACATTGCGGCCACACCAGCGGCGGCCACCTCAGCGGCAATGTGTTCCTCGAGTAGCTGAACCATGGCAGCGGCCAGCCGGTGGTAGCTGGTCTTAGCCACGGCGACCTCCAGTGGCAGCGGCAAAGGCTCGCTCCACCAGTGATTCATCGCGCTTGGCATCCATTTTTTCATCAAGAAGCTTTGAGGTGGCAGCAATCACCAGTTCGCGAGCCTCGCTGGCCAGTTTGTCGTGGGCAGCGGCCAGCTGGCGCTCGGTCTCCCGCTTCGCCTGCTCCATAATGTGGTCGGCGCTGGCTTCGGCCTCAGCCAAAATGGTACTCTTTTGCTTCTCCGCCTCGCCACGGGCGTCGGACACGATTTCAGAGGCGTGGGCTTTGGCTTTGGCAATAATCTCCTGGCGCTCTTTACTGAGAGCATCGCGCTCAGCCACCGCCGCCTCGGCCGCCTTGAGGCTTTCTTCAATACGATGGCGCCGGTTTTCCAGCATCGTCACTATGGGCCCGTAAGCGTAGCGCTTCAGAATCCAGTAAAGAATCCCAAAGTTAATCAGCTCAAAGATCAGCGCGGGCAGGTTAACGCCGAGCGCGGCTAGACCCGAGGCATCACCAAAAAATACCGGAAACGGCATCGGCTACCCGAGGAACTTAATAATAAACCCGAACACCAGCGCGAAGATGGCCAGCGCCTCGGTAAAGGCGATGGTCAGAATCATTAAGCTGGTTACGCGACCTTGGGTCTCGGGGTTACGGCCAACAGCTTCAATCGCCTTGGCGCCAATTAAACCAATACCAATACCCGGGCCAATGGCACCGATGGCTACCGTTAAGCCGGCTGCCAGGTTCTTTACCTGTGCAGGATCAATTGCATACGACATACTTACAAATTCTCCATTTAGTGCTCTTCCACCACCGGCGTAATCGCCAAGCTGATGAACACGAGCGTTAATATAGCAAACACATACGCCTGGACGGCCCCCACAAAGATCTCAAAACCCAAAAAGGGCGTTGGCCCGATTACCGGTACCAGCGCGCTTATGACGAGGAGTAAGACCTCACCTGCAAAGATATTACCAAATAACCGGAAAGAAAACGAGATGATTCTGGTGAATTCCAGGATTAGCTCCAGTAAGCCGATACCCCACATGGCGGGACCACCGTGAAAGTAGCGTGCCATCGTGCCCTTGAAGCCGAGCTGCTTATACCCGGTGCCAAGGGTTAAGAAGAACGAGATTAGAGCCAGAGCCAGGGTTGTGTTGAGGTCGGAAGTGGTGCGCCGAAAGATCGGGACGCTGCCACTAGCAGTGTGAATAACGATATCGCCAAAGCCGGGGATGAGACCGATTAAGTTATTAAACAGGATGAAGAAAAAGAAGGTGGCGATCAAGGGAAAGTACTTCAGGGCAACCTCGCGGCTACCAAACACCGTGGCCATTTGGTCGATGATAATATCGACCGCGCTTTCGACAATAAAGCCGAATCCCTTGCTGGGCTTTTCGACGGTTCGGCGCGCCGCGGCAATCAGGACCACGGCCAGAAAGATGGTAATGAGCGTACCGGCCAGGATCGAGTTGGTAACCGCAAACGAACCGACGTGAAAGACGGTTTGCGAGGGCAGACTGATATCGACCTTAATCATGACGTTTTAATGACTCCTTAATCCGGTGCTCGATTTGACGCTGCAAGCGCCGCACCGTACTTCTTACGAGTATCCATGATACCGCAAGCGAGGCAATTACGCCAAGTAGCATGAGGAGTGGGCTGGTATGGAGGTGGCGATCAAGCAGGGCGCCACCTGCGCCCAGCACCAAAATCGGGCCAGCCACCTGCCAGGCTACGGTGCTCATGAGCGGCCACAGCGGCAAATGATCGAGTGGGCTGGTGATGCTACCATCGGGGTTTTTATAGGTTAGCCACCCCAACTCGCGGAACACGACCTGGCTCGGGGGCGTGAGTGAGTAGCTGCTGAGCTCCGATTTTTTGACCCAGTGCGCCACCTCTAGGTCATCGGCGGCGGCGAGCTCACCGGAAGCGTAATCGCAAAGGTATCCCAGAAAGTAGTAGTGCGTCATTTCGCCCTGTTTGTTGGGCGTTTTGTCCTCCAGCGGCTCATCGAGAAACTGCGGGACCAGGCAGCGGACGCTCTTAACCTCAATGCCTAACTCTTCGCGAATTTCCCGTCTGACTTCTTGGTGGAAGTAGTCGTTATCGTAGTCACCCCGTCGAAACAACGAGGCCGCCAATGCGGCGTCTTCAACCCCGCCGCCGGGCAGGTGCCACGCGTCTGGATAGGGCGGGCGCCCCTGGGCCTTCTTGCCAAGCGCAATGAGGTCGCCCTTTTGGACGATGCCGCTGACGATGTATCGAGTATTCATTGGTTCTATCATTGCATAATTACAAGTGGCAGTGGATAGGAGTAGGCTTGCGCCCACCCCTATCCTTTGTGCCCTTTCCAGGAGAGGAGACCCACTAGTCCGCCAAAAGCAGCGGCCAGCACAATAAACACCACGGGGTTCCAAAAGGCGATCAGTACTACTATGCCCACAGCAAAAGCCGCTATCCAGGCAGCTAGTGGCACCCAAAGGAGAGGGTGCCACTTGGCGTGGCCCTTCCTGGCGGCCTTTTTTAGCCGGGGAGCAAGTAGCAGCGAAAGGATGATGCACCCAATCGCAGCCGCGAGAAACACCAAAAATATTGGCACCGCGTCCACGAAGTGAGCCAGCCGAACGCCACCGGCGTTTTCACCTTTAATGGCGTGTTTGTCTGGCCAGGTGGCAAACGCCAGCGCGGCGAAGAACCAAATGCCGAAGTAACGCCGCCAGTAAAAACGCGCACCAACATAGCGAAGCTTGATCTTGGAGGTAGCCATGAGCGTCCTCTCTGTAGGGTGCAAAATTGCCCGTCGCTATAAGAAGTAACGGGATTTGTTATTTAACCACTAAATTGTGCAGCCGTCCAGGGGGTTAGGCGGTAGCGGCAGATTCAGCGTCAATGCGCTGCTTCATTTTGGCGACCTCGGCCGGGTCAATGTCGTCGAAGTGACCCTTCATGAGATAGAAAAGTGGCGCCCACATACGCTTGGCGTATTTATGCGTTAAGGTGGCATATTTGACCAAGATAATCAGCATTAGTGATAGGCCGGTACATAGCACGGCTAGCAGCACCCGGAAGAAGAAGACGCCATCATAGTTGGTTTGCATAACAAAGTAGACGGTTATAGAGAACAGCACCAGCGCCACCAACCACTCATGGCTAAACACGCCAGTGGTTAAATAGTTGTTAATTGCATCACGGTTTTCTTGGGTTTTACTGACCCGGCCGTAAATTGTTTCCATGACCGAGTCTCCCTTAAAGCGATCCTCACGCGTAAACTGCAGCAGATCGTCGTAATAAATATTGTCAGCGCTAATGGCGGTATTTTTATAGATACTATCCAGATAAACTTTAAGTCGTACCTTGACCTCGTGCCGGAGTGCTGGCTTTACTAAGTGAAGCTGGCTTAGGATATCGAGAATGGTCATCGATTCGCTACGAATGGTTTGACGGAGGTTTTCAATCCGGGCCTTCTGATTGCTCAGCAGTGGTGAAAAGTAAAACCCAAACAGGAAGGAGTTCGTACCATAGAGTGCTAGCTGGCCAGAACTAAGCTTAGCCGGCTGCATATACGAGAGGACGATCATAAAGACAACGAACAGTACGGGATAAATGTAGGTCAGGCGGATGTTGAGCAGAGATTTAAACATAGTAAACCGGTTTGCCCACACTATAGCATAGGCGTTTTTTCACCACTAGAGGTGCCGCTATAGAGCTCGCATGCGGTTGTTGCGTGGATTGTGCTCGAGCTCTGCAAGCCCCAACGCTTCCAGCAAGGGTGGCATATACATACCAAACCGGCCGCGCAGCCCTTTTTTGGTACCATACCAGCCACCCACCGGGTTATCTTCCGAGCGTCCCCATGCCTCCACGGTGCCATCGGCGGCCGGTTTTTGCTCATCGGCGCTGCCCAGCAGCATCCAATCACCGTGGGCCTTCAGCATGGCATGCAGGTCCTCAATCGCCCGCAGCTGATACCCTAGCGTAGTTTTACCAACGACGCATACTATCGTACCAGCAGCCTCATCACGATACATCTGGTACTCCGATGTGCCCGGTGGCGTTTTGAGTACCCACGGATTATCTTTGGTGCCGTCTCCCATAGCTTGATTCATGGCTTCGCTCCCTTTTCCCCTTACTATACAGGTTTTCTATAATTTCAAGATATGGCGGCTACTTAAAAAGAACTAGGCTGCGTGGAGTAAGCCGCAGCTTAGGAGGTTGCTGGTCGGCAAGCACCAAAGCTAAGGCTTACAATGAGTCTAATCTGGCGGAGAGAGAGGGATTCGAACCCTCGATACGGTTGCCCGCATACACGCTTTCCAGGCGTGCTCCTTCAGCCACTCGGACACCTCTCCAAAAACGTCTGTGACGCGGGAATTATAGCCTGGACGGATTGATTTGGGTAGAGGCGACGCCTATACTAGATCTAAGTTCGCAACCGAGCTTTAAGTATTAGCAAGCACAAAAGCGCAGTCAAAGCTGTGCTTTTGTGTATCTGGTGGAGCTGTCGGGGTTTAAACCCGAAAGGCATTGGTTAGCAATCCACACCTTGGACCGACCCAGCCCCGCGGCCATTACTCTCCACCAGACGTTCCCTATCGTAGCCAATACAGATTAAATAATTCTTTCGTTGTACACTTAAGCTATGGCATTAATCGAACTTAGCGGCATAACCAAGACCTACAAGACCGGCGACACCGAAACTACGGTGTTGAAAGCGGTGGACTTAACTATTAATGAAGGTGAGTTTGTCGCAATTATTGGCCCCAGCGGATCGGGCAAGTCGACCTTAATGCACATTATGGGGCTGCTCGACTCCCCTTCAAGCGGCACCTACAGCCTTGATGGTCAGCGCATTGATGGGCGCAGTGATCGGCAGTTGGCACGATTGCGCCGCGATTTAATCGGCTTCGTATTTCAATCCTTCAATCTGCTGGCGCGCCTGAGTGTGCTGCAAAATGTGATCCTTCCCATGGTGTACGCCGGGGTACCGGCCCGCAAGCGCAAAGCTAAAGCCATGGAGCTGCTCGAGAGGGTGGGAATTGCAGATCGGGCCAATTATGGCATCAACCAGATTTCTGGAGGCCAGACCCAGCGCGTGGCGGTGGCGCGGGCGCTAGCTAACAGCCCGCGACTCATTTTAGCCGATGAGCCCACCGGCAACCTGGACACCACCGCTAGCGATAACGTCATAGCGCTCCTGCAAAAGCTCCATAAAGCTGGCAACACCATCGTGATTGTGACCCATAACCCCGAGATTGCTGCCCAAACCGGACGGGTTATTGAGATCCGGGACGGTAAGATTGTAAGCGACGGAGCAGCTCGTGGCGCGCGCCCAGCAGCCACAACACCTAGGAGGGTAATGTCATGATCTGGGAAAACCTTAAGATGGCAGTTCGCTCGATTGGGAGTAATAAGCTGCGAACGGTGCTCACCATGCTGGGAATCATTATCGGGGTAGGGGCGGTAGTCGCCATTAACAGCATCGGCCAGGGCGTTAAGCAGCTAGTGACGAATGATGTCAGCGGGTTAGGCGCTAATGTTTTGGTAATTTTACCGGGTAGCAAGGGTGGCGGTCTAACCTCGAGCGTCGGTACCTCCACGCTGACCCAGCAGGATGTTACGACCATCCAAGCTAATCCGCACGTGGCTACCGTGGCGCCACTTTCGATCATTTCCGGCATCGTGGCACATGGCTCGACCGTAGCTACCGGCTCGTTTGTGATTGGCACCACCAGCAACTACCTGCAGGCCGACCCAAGCGAGAAAATCGATAAGGGACGCTTCCTTACCAATGCCGACACCAATGCCAGCGTAGTGGTGCTGACCTCGGATAGCCGCGACACGCTGTTTGGCGCTGGCGCCAACGCAGTCGGCAAGACGGTGACCATCCGCGGCCAGGTGTTTACGGTAATTGGCGTGCTGCAGGCTCCAGCGAGCCAGAGCAGTTTTGGCGGCCAGGCTCAGAGCGAGGTGTACATTCCTACCGGTACTGCCGCTACGCTCACGAAGGCGCCCCTGCAAATTTACCGCATTATTGCCCAAGCGAAATCGGCTAGCGATGTGCCGCTGGCGGTTAGCTCACTAACCCGTTCTATCAAGCAGAACCACGGCGGCCAGGATGACTTCACCGTCGATACGCAAAAGGATATTCTCTCGACCTTTAATACTATTCTGGGAGCGCTAACAACCGCTATCTCGGCGATAGCGGGCATCTCGCTGCTGGTCGGCGGCATTGGCATCATGAATATTATGCTGGTGAGCGTCACCGAGCGTACTCGTGAGGTCGGTCTGCGCAAAGCCCTGGGCGCCACCTCCGGCATGGTGCTCAGCCAGTTCCTGATTGAAGCGGTGGTGTTGACTGTGCTAGGCGGCTTAATTGGGCTCGGGTTGGCCTATCTGGCGGGTAAGGGCATCGCTCGCTTTGCCCACATTACTCCCGTGATTACCGCGGAAACCATTATTGTGGCTTTGGTAGTTTCCACCGCCGTGGGCGTGGTTTTCGGCATTGCCCCGGCCATTAAAGCCGCGCGTATGAAACCAATCGACGCTTTGCGCTATGAGTAACTCTAATACTCCCCTCCCCTCTTTTCACCCGACCATCTTTGAGCAGTTTCCAGAACTGGTAGCCGCCCACAGCCTGCGCGACACCACTCGTCCGCACAACTTCACGATGACGGCGGGCGGGACCACCGCGGAGGTTGCGGCCGCGAACCTCAGCGCTTTTGCCGAGATGAATGGATTTACTACCTCGCAGCTCGCGACTCTCAAGCAGGAGCACGGGGAGGCTATTTACGAGCTGGCAAAGAATTATGACCAACGCCAGCGTCCTACCGCGGATGCCATTATCGCCAACCGTAAGGGCTGGCTGGTGGGGGTGCGAGTGGCCGACTGCGTCACGGTGCTGCTCTATGACCCGACCCATCATGCGGTTGCGGCGGTACACTCGGGGTGGCGCGGATCGGCCAAAAATATTACTACTGCCACCATTCAAGCGATGCAAAACCGTTATGGATCGCAAGCAGCCGATCTGCATGCCTACGTTTCACCGGCACCCTCGCGCTACGAGTATGAGGTGGGGACTGAGGTTTCCGAGCTGTTTGACGCTAAGTATAGTTCACCGAGCAAGGAGGCTAAGGCGTGGTTTGATAATAAATTGGTGGTGCATGATCAGCTGCTTACAGCGGGTGTGCTGCCTGCCCACATTGAGGTTGACCCTCGCTCCACCATTGCCGACAACCACTTCCACTCCTACCGCCGGGACGGAGAGGCTTCCGGGCGCACGTTGGTGGCTATCGGCCTAAAGTAGTTAGTCGAGTTCGACCTTTAGCTTCTCGATGAGAGGAACCGGGGTCGGATCAATCTGGTTAAGAAAAGCCAGGTAGGTGGCGGTGAAATCCCCCAGTAAGATACTCCAAAGCATTTGCTGGAGCCTGGTTTCACCCTGCGCCTCTACCACGATCGGCGCAGGCATAACGCCGGAGAGCAGACGGTTGCTTACTTCGTAGCGCTTGGCGATGCGGTCATTATCGAGGCTCGAGTGAAGCTGAATGACCCGCAACTGGCTGTCTTTTGGATGGTACCAGCCGGTAAACTCGTTGTGGTTGAACTCAGGCAGGGCGTAAAAGAAGGCCTGGTTTTTGGCGTTTTCATTAAAATCAATCTTCCGCTTTTGGGCCGGCATGGCGAGCGTTGGGCCGGCATACATCACGACGGGGTGGCCGACCACCTTGCTCGCAATCTGCTTAGCCGGGTTGTCTGCCTCGGCCACGTTGGCAATTAAGTAGGTGGCCTCATGCAGCAGCCACTCCGCAGCGGTCTCCAGCTCGGCTACCAGGCCATCCAGCAGCTCTAGCTCCTCAATGAGCTGCGCCAGAGCCTTTACGCCGTAAAACACCGCCATTCGAGGCTGCAGGCCGCTAGGGATCTTAATGAACCCATACTCTTCACCGTGCTCCGCCAGCTTGCCGCCAGCCGTCATGACCATAATCCCCGCACCCGTGGTTTTGGCTTGCTTCAAGCAGCTTAGCGCCTCCTCGGTATTGCCGGAGTAGCTCGAAATAATAACCAGGCTGCGGTCGCCCACGTAGGCCGGCAGATCGTAGCCGCGCACAATTTCGATGGGGATGGGCAGCTTATCGGCCAGCCAACTGCGCACGAATTCAGCCGCCAGGGCCGAGCCCCCCATACCGGCCAGTACAACCTGCTGCAGCCCCTCCACCTTTGGCACATCAAACTCATACTGCTGCCGCAGCTGGTCGGCTTGCCCAGCGACGACCGCTAGCGTATTACTGCGATCAAACTGCTCAATATACTTGGCGTCATCTAGCATGAAATTCTCCGTCTTTGAACTCTATTGTAGCGCACTTGAGGTGAGCCAGCCCTACCCATAAAAAGAAAAGCGACCCAGATGGGTCGCGGATGACTAATAGACTGCTCAGCTGGCAGGAGTAGCTTACGCCGCTCCTGCCAGCTGATGGCCCGCCAGGACCTCCAGACACGTCGATCAGAACGTGCCTAGGCCCTACTAGAGCGACGAGCGATACCTACAAACGTACCGCCCTGAACAAGTTCGGGAAGGACGGCGGGTGACGCCGGAGCGCCACCCGCCTGGGCACGTCTTACGCAGCCCCTGGCTGGCTACTTCGTGGCGCAGCCGGGGGTGTTGATGGCGGAGTGAACCGCGCCGGAGCCGATGAGGGTGTTGCCGCCGCTGGACGTGTGGGCGGGAACGCGAGAGGCAGGGGTGCAGGGCGCACCACGTGCGGCCATATCGATTCGCATCATTTGCTCTCTTTCTTGCTGTTGGTGGCGAATTTACCCGATGCCTTAGGGTTGAGTCTGGCCTAGTCGGCCAAAGACGCATCGGTCCTGGAGGTGTCGCCAGGTTACCTCGAGGAGCCAAGCGCCAAGCTCTTAGCGGCTCGCTTCTCGAGGTAATCAGTCTATTATGTCAAGACCAGCTAGGATCACGAATGTAACCATAACTGTATAGTCATGAATTATATGCCGAGTTGTGGCTCTGTCAACAAAAAAGAGGCCGAAGCCTCAATTTTGCTGCATGGTGCGGGTATGTGGCCTAGTACATGCCGCCCATACCACCCATGTCGGGCGCACTGCCGCCAGCTGGCTTCTCCTCTGGAATATCGACCACGAGCGCACCCATGGTCATTGCGGTACCAGCAATCGAAACGGCGTTTTGGACCGCCTCACGAGTAACCTTAGCTGGGTCCACCACTCCTTCGGCCTTGAGGTCAACAAGCTTAGTAGCATCATTGACGTTAAAACCGTGGCCGCCCTTGGCGTCGAGCACCTTGGCGAGCTTCTCTTCGGCGTTCAGGCCGGCGTTACTCATCAGCTGCTTAAATGGCTGTACCAGCGCGTTCTTCAGGATGAGCTTGCCCGCGTCGCTGGAGTTGCCCACGCGCGTGGGGGCAATATCGATGTCCTTGGAAAGGTCTACGAGCGTGACACCGCCGCCAGATACGATACCTTCGGCTACGGCGGCTTTGGTAGCCGCAACCGCGTCATCAACACGGTCTTTCTTTTCATTGATTTCGGTTTCGGTGGCGCCACCAACCTTGATCACGGCCACTTTTCCGGCCATAGCCGCCAGGCGCTCTTCGAGCTTCTCTTTATCAAACTCCGAGGTAGCGTTTTCGGCCTGGGCCTTAATCTGGGTCATACGCTGTTGCACCTCGGTGGCCGCTCCGCCGCCCTCAATGATGGTGGCGTCATCCTTGGTCGCGATGATTTTGCGCGCGGTACCAAGCATATCCAGAGAAGCATTTTCAAAAGTAATGCCTTGGTCATCGGTGATGACGGTAGCACCGGTCAGTACAGCGATGTCTTCCAGGGTAGCTTTGCGGCGATCGCCAAAGCTCGGCGCCTTGATAGCCAACGCGTTAAAGACGCCCTTGAGGCGGTTCAGAATTAAGGTAGCTAGCGCCTCTCCGTCCACGTCTTCGGCAATCAGCACCAGATCCTTTTTACCAGCCTGGGCCACCTTCTCGAGCAGCGGCAGAATGTCCTGGATGCTGCTAATTTTCTTATCGGTCACTAGAATGAGCGGCTTATCGTAAACCGCCTCCATGCGAGCGGTGTCGGTGACCATGTAGGGGCTCACATAGCCGCGGTCGACCTTGAAGCCCTCAACAATCTCGCTTTCGAGGTTCAGCCCCTGTCCCTGTTCGACAGTAACACTCCCCTCTTCGCCAACGGCCTCAATGACCTCGGCAATCAGCTCGCCGATCTCGGCGTCCCCGGCCGAGATGGTGGCAACCTGGGCGGTTTTGGCCTTATCGCCAGCAATTTTTTCAGCGCTGGCCTTAATTTTAGCGACGATACCGGCGGCGGCCTCATCGAGACCCTTCTTCAAGTCCATGGGGTTGTGGCCGGCCTCGATCATGCGATTAGCCTCGGCCAGGATGTGATAGGTCAGCACGGTAGCGGTGGTGGTGCCGTCACCGACGTCATCGCCGGTTTTACTGGCAGCCTGCTTGACCAGCTCCGCCCCAATACCACGACCGAGCGTGTCGTCGTCCTTGGTCTGAGCGATTTCGACGGCTTTGGCCACGGTAACACCATCGTGAGTGATCTGGGGGCCACCGTAGCTTTTACCGATTACCACGTTGCGGCCCTTCGGCCCCATGGTTACGCGAACAGCGTTATAGAGCTCTTCGGCGCCTTCAAGTACGCGGCGACGGGCCTCACCATCAGGAATGATTTTCTTTGCCATATCTGTAATCCTCCTTATGGACTAGCGCTGGGCGATAGCCAGCACGTCCTCTTCTTTCATTATCATTAATTCATCGCCATCGATCTTCACGGTGTCCGGCTTGTACTGGCTGTAGACGACGTGGTCGCCCACCTTAATCTCTTTGACCTCTTTGCCTACGGCCACGACCTCACCCATTTGGGGTTTTTCTTTGGCGGTATCGGGCACATAGAATCCCGAGGCGGTCTTATCCTGAGCTTCCAGGGGTTTGGCGACCAAACGATCGGCCAGGGGTTGTAGCTTCATCTAAACTCCTCCTTATTACTAACCCGTAGGAGCGCTAAACATTAGCACTCTCATAGGGTGATTGCTAAAACCATCTTACAAATAGCATTTTGGACTGTCAACAGCTGACTGCGAACTTGTATAATGAGCGTATGACCTTCGCCCTTAATCGACGTGTGTTAGTTTCGGATGCCCAGTACCTTGAACCTAAAGGCATTAACGCCTTTGAGAACCCCGATGATCAGCCCAACCAGGCGGTGGCGTTGGCGGAACACGATGCTTGTGTGGCGGCCTTTGAGCAGGCGGGTATTACGGTCGAGCGCGTCGCCAGCCCCAAAGACTGCCAGGACGGCGTATTTACCGCTAACTGGGGGCTCACGTGGGGTGGCAAGGCGCTGCTGAGCAAGCTGCCGGAAGCGCGTAAGGCAGAGGAGCCAGCCGCCGAGGCGGCGCTGCAGAATCTGGGCTTTAAGACTAAGCGTGCCAGCAAGCTGTTTAGCGGGCAGGGAGACGCCATGATTATTGGCGGCGATCGAGTGCTAATTGGCGGGGGCTATCGTACCGATACGGGGATGATCGGCGAGGTGCGCGACTGGCTCGGCCTCGAGCCAATTCTGGTGAAGGCGCTTCCTAAGCGAACGTGGTATCACCGCCCGGTGCGCAACAAGATAACCGGGCTGTGGGACTCGTACTATTACGATATCGATCTGGCGATCGCGGTAATCCGGCCGGATTTATTGGCGGTGTGCCTAGATGCACTTACGGCAGAGGGCCGCGCTGCCATCGGCCGCCTCACGGACGTCGAGGTTATTGAGGTGGATGTTTATGAGGCCCGCGACTGTTTGGCCTGCAATCTGGTGAGTACGGGCGACACAGTGGTAATGGTCGACAACGCGCCCAAGC